>DCMX01000055.1 GCA_002321855.1 Fidelibacterota bacterium UBA1611
CCAGGATCTCTAAGCAATTGGAATATAGGTATTTCATCTACCCGCAATAAATATCCTATCAAGATCATGATAGAAAGAGAAAGTATCACAACCAAAACTTCAAAAAAATAAGGATCATTTTCATTTTCATATTCAATCTGGGTAAATAATCTATACATATCTTTATTATGAATAGGACGTAATAGTCTTGCAATATACATTCCTGCTGGGAATAAGAAGTAAAATAGAATTACTGATACAAAAAATGGTATCTCGCTTGGATCATCCTTGATCGCAAGTATATATATTGATGGAACCGCAATGAATACAGTATATGTTGCTATGATAGAAGAAGGAATAGAAGCAATCCTGATACCACTAAAACCGAGAACCAACCTATCTTTATAGGTTAGAAAAATATAGAATAATATTGACAGGATCAATGAGCTTGCTGGAAGAACCAGTTCATCCGTCATCCACACAAGAGATATAAGGAATAATAATGGCAAAAAGAAAAGTAATAATCGATCAATATTCCAATCTTTTAACATTAAAAGCCTTAAACCAAAAGGTGTGTGAACAACCTCTTAAAGATATTAATTAGCAGTAATCTTTTTCCAGCGATTCAGAAAATGTAAATAATACATTGAGATTACTAACGAAAAAGTAAACCCAATAATCACAATTCTAGCCCTTGCCGGTTTATATTTTAGTTCTGGTATTTTCCCCTTATCAAGAACCTGTACTGTTGGGGTATTTTTTGCTTCCTGGATCTTCGCATCTTCATACTGCTGTGTAAGAAAAGTGAATAAAGTATTTTGTATTTCAACTTCTCTTGTCAAACGCATTAATTGTATGCCTAGCTCCGGTACTTCTGAAAAGCTTGGAAAAAGTTTATCCTGATCAGAAATATTATATCCATATTCCATTTCGTTTAATTTTATTTTCAATTCTTTTATTTCATTATTCAGCCTTACAACATTAGGATGATTAGGATTCAGCGTCTTGGTAAGAACTCCCAATTGAACTTCGCTCGCTAATTGTTGTGCTTTGATTGCAGACGCCGCCTGAATTGCGGCATTGGTTTGTTCCGGTAGTGAAATCATTTTATGATCTTCTTGAAAAATCTTGAAATTCTCTTCTGCATTTTTGAGGTCTACAATATTCTGTCGATACCGTTTTTCAATAAATAGCCGCTGAAATGATGCCTTTTCTATTTTCAATCCCTTGTTCACTGCATCAAGTTGATCAATAAAATAATTAGCCATACTGGCACTCATTTGTCTTGCATTTAATTCCTCTTCTTCTGGATGAAACCACCCAGTAGAAACATTTACAGAAGTTGTTATGGTCCCTTCTTCTTGTATTTCAATATTCACATTCTCTCTTAATGACTCTAATGCTCTCTCAACATTATCACTTTGATAAAAATCAATTAATCCAAATTCGTGTATTACAGATTCCATTACGGTTCGGCTTTTTAGTATAGCCATAAAATCCATGCTCTCATCTTTCCCGCCTTGCATTAAACTGCCAAAAGGCATTTGCTGAGATAATGCACCCAAGATCCCTGATTGATCATCTGATGATGGATGCATTAGTACAGCTGTAGAGCGAAATGTCTTTGGCATAATTAATGAAAAAATGATCGCAGACAGGGAGACAATAAAAACATTACGCAGAATAAGGTGCCTTTCATTCCAAAAGATACTAACTAATAAAGGCATGCTGATCTCATCATTTACATAATTGCTTTCAAAAGATTGCAATGGATTTGCCCTTAACAATAAATCATCAAGAGCACCATATTTTTTTAGGTCACCTATACGGTTTCGAAGTGTTTTTTCCTTAAAACCATACTGTTGGGCTATTAATTTCCTTGAACTAGGATTATCAACAATATCAGGGTGTTTTTTAATCAATTCTAGGATGGTCTTTTCGTGTGTGGTCAGCTTCATCACTTATTTTGATTGAATGGCCAAATAAGTAAGCACAAATGATGTAAATGCCGTTACTGTCTGGAGTAAACTATTTTTCCCAAAAAGAATATTCAGCGTACTCTCTGGAACAAAGATCTGATCACCGGGAAAAACAATGGATTCCAGATCAGCAGCTTGTTTTTTGCCACTTCGAATTAAATATGCCTTGCTATAATTGCCGATCTCAGACACCCCACCAGCCAATCCTATATAATCTTGCAAACTATATCCCGGAAAATAATTTATTGCACCTGGTTCCATGACAAATCCAGTAACAATAACTGGCATTTTTTTAAATGTATCATATATTTGTTCTTTGTGCTCATCGATATAGGGTACTGATACAAGATCACCTTCTTTTAGGATTGGATTATCATTTAGTGATCCAGTATTAATATAGTTCGCCAGTGAAACAATTATGCTATTTTCACTTTTCCTTTTAATCAGAATCTCCTTTTCATTAGCATACCGATGTAATCCTCCAATAACCTCAATTGCCTCATCCAGTCTAGTTAACGCAGAAATTTTTGCAAATCCTGCATTATTAACTGCTCCGGTGATTTGTACTTTGAAGGTTCTAATATTAATTAGTGAAATATCGATTCGTGCGTTCTGAAATGTCTCGCTGATCCGATGTTTTAGAATATCTATGGCTGTAATAAGTGTTAACCCGGAAATCTTCTCAGATCCCACACCTGGTATCAGTAAATCGCCAGTCGGACCAACAGTAACATTAAAATACATATTTCCCATAGCATCGATATTGACGCCGAATATATCACCAGGCCCTACAATATATTCATTAGGGTCTATAACTTGTTCGAGAACGGGGGGTATTATTTCAAGTTTGTCAGGCCCTAATTCGATAACAGTTTTTTCTTTAGCACGGTTTTCAAACCGGCCATACTGATTTTCTATTTGTGCCCGGGCTGTGCCCGATACTATAGATATGGCAATCATTATATGCCAGATCTCTTTCATGGTAGTCCTAAATTATTTATCTAATAATCTACGTAAATATTTTCCATAATCATTGGGTAGATTTTTTCTTAATTGTTCAATCTCATTAATACCAATGAACCCATTATTATAAGCTATTTCTTCTAAACAAGCAATTTTTAATCCCTGCCTATCTTCAATTGTTTTAATAAAATTTGATGCATCATTCATAGCCCTTACCGTGCCCGTATCTAACCAAGCAAATCCCCTTCCCATTATTTCCACTTTCAATTTATTCTTTCGCAAAAAATACTGGTTTATAGAAGTGATTTCAAGCTCACCTCGAGCTGATGGTTTCAATTTTTTTGCTACATCTACAACATCATGTGTATAGAAATATAAACCAACCACTGCGTAATTCGACACAGGCGAGTCTGGTTTTTCCGCAATACTTGTAACTTTTCCATCATTACCAAACCCAACCACTCCGTACCGTTCCGGGTTCTTGACAGCATACCCAAAAACCACTGAATCCCTTTTGGAATTAACTGTTTGAATACTATTTCTCAGTAATTCTACCAGCCCGTGACCAAAAAAGATATTATCACCCAATATCAGCGCAACATCTTTTCCATCAATAAATTCTTCTCCCAGAATGAAAGCCTGGGCCAAACCATCAGGTGACGGCTGTATTTTATAGGAAATATTTAAACCAAGATGGCTGCCATTACTAAAAAGTTGCTCAAATCTTGGTGTATCTTCCGGTGTGGAGATTATCAGAATATCTCTTATTCCAGCTAACATTAATGTAGATAGCGGATAATAGATCATAGGTTTATCATATATAGGTAATAATTGTTTTGAAACAGCTTGGGTAATCGGATATAAGCGGGTACCGGTTCCACCAGCTAATATAATTCCTTTCATTTGCTAATGACCCCGAGCCGTTCCTGCTTGTAAGTATTGTTGCTAATATCTTCCCACCATTGTCGATTATCAAGATACCAATTAATGGTCTTTCGCAACCCGGTCTCAAAGGTTTCCTTTGGCCTCCAAAAAAGATCCTTTTTAATCTTGCTGGAATCGATAGCATAACGCAAATCATGCCCAGGTCGATCTTTTACAAATAAAATTAAATCATTGTAAGATGTCCCATTACTTCGTGGAAAAATCTCATCCAGAATCCTACAAATCATCTTTACAACTTGGATATTTTTTACTTCATTATTTCCACCGATATTATAGGTTTGTCCCACCTCCCCTTTACCTAAAACAGTAGTAATAGCATCGCAGTGATCCTTAACAAATAACCAATCACGTACATTCATACCTTCACCATATACTGGTAAAGGTTTTTCATACAAACAATTTATCACCATAAGAGGAATCAATTTTTCTGGAAATTGATATGGCCCATAATTATTGGAACAATTTGTGATTAAGGTTGGTAATCCATATGTTCGGTGCCAAGCCCTAGCTAAGTGGTCTGACCCCGCTTTCGATGCAGAATAAGGTGAACTCGGATCATAAGCTGTTTGCTCAGTGAACTTTCCATTCTGACCTAATGAACCATAAACTTCATCAGTTGATACATGAATAAATCGAAAATCATCATTGCCCCCATTATCTAAAAATCGTCTGGTCTCTTCAAGCAAGACCATCGTACCAACTAAGTTGGTTTCAATAAACTTCTCAGGACCATCAATGGAACGATCTACATGACTTTCTGCAGCAAAATTTATTAATACAGCAGGCTGTTCACTCTCAAAAATATTTTTTAATAATTTCTTATCACAAATATCACCTTTGACAAAACGGTACCGTGTTTTATCAATTCCATTCAAATTATTAGTGTTTCCAGCGTAGGTCAATTTATCTAAGTTAACTACATTATACTGATTCGACTGATCAAGTACATAACGAATGAAATTGGACCCAATGAACCCACAACCGCCCGTAACTAATATTATATTGTTTTCTTTGATCATTTGAAATTAGTTAAATATTTCTGGTCTTTCAGAAAAGGCAGTTTTTTATCCTTTGCAGATAAGATTGGTGTCGCGATGCCCCAGGGAATATTAAGATCTGGATCACTCCAGTTTATTCCAAACTGATCATCAGGAACATATTTATCAGTACACAGATATTCCACTACAGC
>DCMX01000083.1:0-1972 GCA_002321855.1 Fidelibacterota bacterium UBA1611
TATGAGGCTCTCAACATTGATTTGAATTATACAAATAAATATAATTCTCGCTATGATGGAGTAAGTATAATAAATCGTGATACTGGTCTACCCTATAAAGATGTTGATGAAAATATAACTCTCGGAATATCCTTTATGTTTTAGTTTATAAAGAACTTTTTTATGAAAAGGGACCTGGAAGTAATTTCACGTCCCTTTTTTTATGAAATACGATCACTTAAAAATAGAAACCAAGTGGCAGGATCACTGGGAAAAGAATAAAACTTTTAAAGTTAGTATCGATCCCGAAAAGGAAAAGCTCTATATCCTAGATATGTTTCCCTATCCATCGGGGTCAGGGCTGCACGTAGGTCATCCTTTAGGGTATACTGCTACTGATATCTATTCTCGCTTTAAACGCCTGCAGGGGTATAACGTCTTACATCCTATGGGGTGGGACGCCTTTGGCCTTCCTGCAGAACAATATGCCATTAAAACAGGAACCCATCCACGGACTACCACAGAAGAAAACATCAAAAATTTTAAGCGACAAATCAAAATGCTGGGATTTTCTTATGACTGGGACCGTGAAATCAATACAACAGATAAGGCATATTATAAATGGACCCAATGGATCTTCCTGCAATTATATAATAAAGGCCTAGCATATGAAGCAGAAGTACCGGTCAACTGGTGCCCAGAGTTAAAAGCAGTGCTGGCAAATGAAGAAGTAGTAGATGGTAAATCTGATATAGGAGGACATCCAGTGATCAGAAAACCCATGCGTCAGTGGATGTTTCGAATCACTGATTATGCAGAATCCCTATTGGAAGGACTGGATGATGTGGACTGGCCGGAAAACGTTAAAGATCTGCAGCGAAATTGGATCGGAAAATCTGTAGGCTCAGAAGTAAAGTTTGAACTACCATCTATAAATAAAGATATTACTGTCTTTACAACACGACCAGATACATTATTTGGGGCAACATATATGGTTTTGGCTCCAGAGCACCCGTTGGTTAAAAAACTCGTTACCCCGGAACAAAAGGCGGACGTTGAATCATATGTAGATCTTTCGCAGAATAAAAGTGATCTGGACAGGGGAGAGCTCAATAAAGAAAAAACGGGTGTATTCCTAGGGGCATGTGCAATTAATCCTGTTAATGGGGAAAAAATACCCATCTGGATCGCTGATTATGTACTCATGAGTTATGGTACAGGTGCTATTATGGCGGTTCCTGGTCATGATCAGCGTGATTACGAATTTGCGACTAAATTCGACCTACCCATAATAGAAGTGGTCTTAGGTGGAGATCTTTCCATTGAAGCCTTTACAGAGAACCAGGACGGTATTATGGTCAACTCATCCAACAGTACGGGGTTAGACCTAAATGAAAAAAATATTCCCGATGCAATTCAGACAACGATAGAATGGTTGATAAAAACTGGTAAGGGAGAAGCATCTATTCATTATAAATTAAGAGACTGGCTGTTCTCCCGGCAAAGATACTGGGGAGAACCCATCCCAGTTATTCATAAAGAAGATGGTACAATACAACCGCTAAAAGAATCAGCACTCCCATTATCACTGCCAGAAGTGGAAAAATATGAACCTGCAGAAACAGGAGAATCCCCATTAGCTAATATTAAGGACTGGGTCAATACTGAAAAGGGCGTCCGGGAAACAAATACTATGCCTCAGTGGGCAGGATCCTGCTGGTATTATTTGCGATATATTGATCCATTAAATGATGAAGAGCCATGGAGCAAAGAAAAAGAAAACTACTGGATGCCAGTGGATCTATATGTCGGCGGGGTAGAACATGCCGTATTACACTTGTTATACTCAAGATTCTGGCACCATGTTTTATATGACCTGGGTTTAGTATCTACTAAAGAACCATTTAAAAAGTTATTTAACCAGGGTATGATCCGTGGAGAAGACGGTCAGAAAATGAGTAAATCCAGGGGAAACGTTATAAATCCGGATGAC
>DCMX01000083.1:2353-4432 GCA_002321855.1 Fidelibacterota bacterium UBA1611
TTAGAAAAATCAAAACCCTGGAGCACCAAAGGATTACAGGGTTGTTTTCGATTTATTCAGAAAGTCTGGCGGCTCTTCACTGAAGACCCTGATAAAATAGAAGAAAATTGTGCTGATGAAAAAACGATTAGACTACTGCATCAAACTATTAAAAAGGTTACTGAAGATCTCACCGATTTACGATTTAATACATCTGTTTCGCAATTAATGATTTTTACAAATCATTTATTAACATTAAAAAAATTAGATAAATCTGTATTACATCATTTTTTACTATTGCTCAATCCGTTTGCACCACATTTATCAGAAGAAATAAACCAAATCCTAGGTTTTGAAGAAATCTCTAAAACTGACTGGCCTAATTATGATGAATCAAAGATTATAGATGAAACTATCGATATTGCGGTACAGATCAATGGAAAAACTCGGGGAAGTATATCCATATTTATAGATGCTGATCAAAATACTGTTGAACAAACCGTAAAAGACCATGAAAAAATCAAAAAATATCTATCAGATACCAATATATTAAAGGTGATCTATATAAAAGGTAGAATAATCAATTTTGTCGTAGAATAACCCCGAACATATCAATATATATATAATATCTCTATTATACATAATATATATTATGCGCATACTTTACGAAGGTAGCTCTGCCTTAAATCTATCCATCTTATCTGACTCCCCCATTAATAGTATAGTGTATTTATTACTTAAAATTGTATCTGGAGCTGGATTAATTATAGATTCACCTGTTTCTTTTATTATTCCGACAATCATAACATCAAACTCTTCACGTATGTTTGAATCTTTGATCAAAACTCCGTCATATTGATTTAAATCCTTTAAAGATATCTCATCCAGGGTCAGGTTCAAATCGGAATGTTTTGGTGAAACTACAGATATTGAATCTTCAACCTGTGGTTTTGATAAAATTTCTGCCATCCGGTGACCACCTGCCGTATATGGATTCACTACTTTATTAGCGCCTGCTCGGATCAGTTTTGAGTTATTATCTTCTAAGGAACAACGGCTCAGGATAAATAATTCTGGATTAGTGGTTTTCATAGACATAGTAACAAATAAATTATCCTGATCGGTATCCAATACAATCGCTACGCCTGCTGCATTGTCCACACGGGCTGCAGTTAATGTTTCTTCCGATGTTGCATCACCATGGACACAAAACATGCCTTTAGACCGTATTTTTTCCACTTTTTTATCATTCACCTCAATAATGACAAAGTCCAGGTCTTTTTCCTGTAATTCTCTTGCAATTACCGCACCCATGCGACCATAGCCGCAAATCACAAAATGGTTTTTTAATTTTGATATATTCTTCATCATTTTATTTACCCGATATTGTTCTATTTGAATGAATTCTTCTCCAAAAGTCCGGATCAGTACACCAATGCCCGTGACTCCAAAAATAATAATTAACACAGCCCATATTTTTCCAGCATCAGTTAAAGGATGCACTTCACTGTATCCCACTGTTGACAAGGTGACCACCGTCATATATATGCTATCCACCCAGGACCAGTTATTCTCACCCAATATGTAAAATCCTATGGTCCCAAAAGTAACAAGAAACAAAAAATATAGAAAAATAAACGATTTTTTATTCATTATTGCCCATTAATCTGCCAGCATATCTGCTAAGATTAAAATATCAATTAAATCAATGGATCCATCGAAATTGAGATCCCCGACACTCATTACATAGTCGGAAATATCCATATCCGTGAGCACTATCTCTACCAGTACAATCAGATCTTCAACATTTACAGTCTCATCCTGGTTCAAATCGCCATCCAATAGAACTGGGTTATAACCAAAGGTATAATCCCATATTCCGCGGCCGTAGGTACCAAACCGGACTGTATGAATCTCGTGGATGTAATCCACGGTCCAGTAGGTTTGATCCGGTGCATTGTCCGCCGATATATCTTCCCAGTGCCCTTCATCAAATGAATAGGCATACGGGCCCACCTCCGTTGCAGCAAAGATCATGGATTCATCGGGCAGACAGGCCATTTCATACACCAGCGTGTTCGGGAGTCCATTGTCAAATGG
>DCMX01000144.1:0-571 GCA_002321855.1 Fidelibacterota bacterium UBA1611
TGGAATCGTCAAATTCAATTTTATGAACCACAAGTAAATATACCATCCGATGTATTAGAATGGCGGGATATTTCGCCCAGAAGTCTTGAATTGGGTGTTGCTCGTGAAGTCCAATGACCCTTTTGGGCATAGAAACATCCTGCGATGAAACAGCGGCAGCTATTTGTCGCCAGGGCCAAATTTTATCCAGCATTGTCAGTTCTCAAGTTATTCATGCCAAATATGGGGGTGTGGTACCAGAGCTAGCCTCTCGAGAGCATGAAAAACTTCTGAATAAAATCGTTCATAAAGCTCTGAAAGAATCCTGTGTTCAAAAACAAGATATTGATGCAATTGCTGTGACATCTGGACCTGGTTTGGCAGGTACATTATTAACAGGTGTTAGTTTTGCAAAAGGGATGGGCTTGGGACTCAATATTCCTGTAATTCCAATTAATCATTTAGAAGCCCACATCTTTGCGAACTTTTTAGCAGATCCGACGTTGAAATACCCGTTTGTCTGTTTATTAGTTTCAGGCGGTCATACACAATTATGGTACATTCAGGGAATAAATCAATATAAACTCTTGGG
>DCMX01000144.1:970-2704 GCA_002321855.1 Fidelibacterota bacterium UBA1611
GGTGGACCAGCTATCGAAAAGGAAGCTAGGGGCGGAAATCCATTGTCGCATCGATTTCCGCGTGGGCTCATGGGTAAAGAGTCACTTGAATTCAGCTTTAGCGGTCTGAAAACATCTTTACTTTATTTTATGTATGATTTTCAAGAAAGTGATACCATGACAAAACGGGATGTGATCGCCAGTTACCAGCAGGCGATCATCGACACCTTGGTTGAAAAATTGAAACGAGCTTTGAAAACAACAAAAGCAAAAACATGTGTTATCGCTGGTGGCGTTGCAGCCAATAAATGCCTGCGGAATCAATTGATGGATTCATTAGGGAATACGAGGATTCTTTTCCCGGATCTATCCTATTGCACCGACAATGCTGCTATGATCAGCTTTTTAGGTGAATTAAAATATAACTCCGAGAATATATACTCCTTGGATTTTGGGGTACAACCCAATCTAAAACTTGCTTAAATGTGAATTTAATCCTGGCACAGCCCAACCCGGAATTTTGGTTAATATTATTTTTATGCCTCATTGGCTTTATTTTTTCTTTCTATCAAGTAAGTGATCAAAAAAAACTCCGTCCAATCATTTTTCTACGTGGGATTTTAATATTAATTCTGGTATTATTATTTTTGGATCCTAAAGTTGAAGTGACTACTAAAAATTCTAATGATATGAAATGGTATCTTTATTTGGATCGTTCCCTAAGTATGTCATATCATACCCATCCATCAGTGGGGTCTCTCGTTTCAGGTGTCGACCAGATTCTTGAAAAAATTGAACGGAAAAACGTCCCCATTAAAATTTTTGGTTTTGGTTCTGATTTGGATACAAGTTGGACCGTTGGTGATAAGCAGATTCGAGATGGTTCAACAGATCTTGGTCAGGTTTTGAATCATATTAGGTCTCATGAAAAAAATGACCTTGCAGGGTCAGTTATCATCACAGATGGACAAGTAAACCTGGGAGCAGAGATCCCTTCTGAGAATTTGAATATTAATTCCCCGATTCATATTGTGGGTGTAGGAGATGAAACTCCATTAGTGGATGTCTCTATTCATGCCATTGATGCTCCACCAGTTATTATCAAAGGGGAAAATGCTGACTTGGATGTGACAATTTCAAGCCATGGAACTGTGAATGAACGTCTGAATGTTACAATTTATTCAGGGAAAAAGTTAGTAGGATCAAAAGTGGTAACCGTCTCCGGCGACGGGAGTCTAGAACGAGTTAGATTTCGAATAAATCCAACCCAATCCGGGGAAGCAAAATATAGGGTACAAGTAAATGCACTCCCTGATGAGATCAATATCCAAAATAATAAACAGATTGTACCAATTCAGGTATTAAAAAATGAATACACCATTGCTCTGATAACTGGAGCACCCAATTTTAATACACAAGTTATTAAACAGATCATTTCAAAACATTCGGAATATCGAATTGACCATTATATTTTTCGTCCAGATGGCTATACCAGGAATCTAAAATCATTTTGGGATACAAAATATGACTTGATCCTTTTTGATAACCACCCCATCGAAGAAAATGCAAAAGAATGGCAATCTTATATAAGGATTTTTGCAAAGAAATTAGTCTCTCACCAATCCAGCCTTGCCATTGTTGTAGGGAATGAAACTCATGAAAAATCCTTGGCATCTTTTTTGGGTTTAATGGATATGACTCTTAATAAGCCACTTATAGAATTTGGATCACCCTACGAATGGGAATTGAGTCCAA
>DCMX01000187.1:0-314 GCA_002321855.1 Fidelibacterota bacterium UBA1611
CGCACCATTGGCTTGGGCAAGAAATAATCATTAATAAAAAGAGAGTCTATTTTGGCAGAAAATAAACCAAAAAAGAAAAAGAAAAAAAGTGCAGAGCCTCACGGTATTGCACATATTAAATCTACATTTAATAACACCCACGTTACGTTGACCGATATGCATGGCAATGTGATTGTTTGGGAAAAAGCTGGTACTTCCGGGTTTAAAGGATCACGAAAAAGTACAGCTTATGCCGCAACAATGGCAGCGGATAAAGCAGCTTTAGCTGCGATAGCTTTGGGACTATCCAGCGTAGATGTTTTGGTGAAAGGTCC
>DCMX01000187.1:699-3612 GCA_002321855.1 Fidelibacterota bacterium UBA1611
AAGCATTAAAGATGTGACACCTTTGCCTCATAACGGGTGCCGTCCCCCAAAACGAAGACGAGTGTAAGGAGAATTAATGGCTAAATCACAAACCACAAAAGGTAAAATTGTACGGAAATTTGGAGAAAATATTTTTGGAAATCCAAAATATGATCGCCTTTTGAATCGAAAGCCTTATGCACCAGGCCAACACGGACAGGGACGTCGGTCTAAATTATCGAATTATGGAACTCAACTTAGGGAAAAGCAAAAGATTAAATTCATGTATGGCCTTTTGGAAAAACAATTCAGATTGAATTTTGTAAAAGCAGATAAAATGAAAGGTGAAACTGGTACAAATATGCTCCAATTACTGGAAAGTCGATTAGATAATGTTGCATTCCGTCTGGGATTTGCGCCTTCTCGCCCTGCCGCACGTCAGTTAGTGAGTCATAAACATTTTCTCGTGAATAATAAAGTTGTAAACATCCCATCATACATTGTAGAACAAGGAGATGTGATCGAAGTTCGTGATAAAAGTAAAAAAATGGATATCATTCTTGAATCCATGCGTCGAATTAAAGGAGACATGGATCTTTCATGGCTCGAATTAGATAAAGCAAAACTACGCGGGACCTTCGTTGCTGTTCCCGATAGAGATGAAATGCAATTGACTGTAAATGAACAGTTAGTTGTAGAATTATATTCAAAATAATTGAAATAGGGAAAACACTTCATGGCTACTAAAGCAATAGAACTCAAAGTTAATTACAATGATGAAGTAAACGATGGAAATACAGGTACATTCGTTGTGCAACCACTAGAACGAGGGTATGGTACAACACTGGGAAATGCAATGCGTCGCGTATTGTTAACAAGCATACCCGGTGCGGCAATCACTCACGTTAAAATTGATGGTGTACAGCACGAATTTTCTTCTTTGACTGGTGTGAAAGAAGATGTTGCAGATATCATTATGAACCTAAAAAAAATTAGGTTCAAGTTAATGGATAACACACCTGATAAAGTAACACTAACCCTGAAAGGTAAAAAAGTGTTTACTGCACAAGATATTCAGGATGCTAGTGATCAGTATAATATACTGAATCCTAATGAGTACATTACTGAGATCAATTCAAAAGGAAAATTAGAAATAGAATTACGGATTGGTATCGGAAAAGGATACGTTCCATCAGAAGAAAATGACCTACCAAATCTTACCGTAGGCACCTTATCAATGGATAGTATTTTTAATCCTGTCACAAATGTAACATTTGATGTTCGTCCTGTCCCAGGTGCAAAAGAACCCATCGAGATCTTAACGGTTGATGTAGAAACAGATGGTTCTATTACTGCAAAAGATGCTATGTCCTATTCAGCAACTTATCTTCGTGAACATTTAAAATTCATTGAAGCAATATCTAATCCTTCTGTTTTGGAGATCTCTGATGGTGTATCAGAAGAAACAATGGAATTAAGGAAGCTCCTGAACCAGACGATCGACGAAATGGAATTATCAGTACGAAGTTACAATTGTCTGCAAGCTGCTGGTATCAAATACATTCAAGAATTAGTTAGCAAAGAAGAAAATCAAATGTTGAAATACAAAAACTTTGGTCGAAAATCGTTAACTGAATTAGTCGAAAAATTGGATACAATGGGTCTTCATTTCGGTATGGAAGTTGATAAAATTATGGCAGAAGAAGGCTAAATAATGAGACACAATAAAATCGGACGAAAATTAGGTCGCAAGACAGCTCATCGGAAGGCGCTGATGTCGAACTTGGCATCTGCATTAATCACACATAAAAAGATTAAAACCACCGATGCGAAAGCTAAGGAACTCCGAATGTTTATTGAACCACTTGTAACATTCGCAAAAAGGGGCGATATCCATGCGCGGCGTCAGGTTCTGAAAAGGATTAGACATAAGACGATAGTTCGTGAGTTATTTGATACAGTGGGGCCGGCATTTGCTAATCGTGATGGTGGATATACGCGTATCACCAAATTAGGATTTCGTGATAACGACTGTGCACCTATATCTATAATAGAATTCGTAGATATGATTGGTGAATTGGCACCCCATGGTGAATCCGAAGATTAGGCTAATAAACTAAGTTGAATAATTAAGTGAACCGTAATAGGAACACAGTGGGAAGGGCAACATTTGTTGCCCTTCTTTTTTTATTTATATCGAGTGCATTCGCCGAAACATTTGATATTAGAGCATTATGGGTGGTTCGTGATCATATCATTTCTAAAGAGAAGATCGATAAAGTTGTGGAATTCGCTAAAATGAATAATTATAATCATCTCTTTGTTCAAATTCGAGGTAGGGGTGACGCTTATTACACTTCCCAATTGGTTCCACGGTCACACTTATTGACGAAAACAGATTTTGACCCTTTAGCGTATATCCTGACAAAAGGTCGCCAGTCAAATATCAAAATCCATGCCTGGTTCAATGTGTATTATCTCTGGTCCTCGCCTGAAATTCCATCTCAATCGGATCACTTACTTTTGTCCCATGCTGAGTGGATTGATTCTAAATCACCTGACCCTATTAATATTAGTAACACAATTGCGGAAATGAAAAAGAACAGACAAGCTAATGGTGAGGGCTTTTATCTTGCTCCAACTCATCCGGAAGTGGACGCGCATCTCCAAAACGTTCTCACTGAATTACTGCAAAATTATAGTTTAGATGGAATTCACTTCGATTACATTCGGTATCATGATCTAGGATGGGGATTGAATCCAATTGGGCTCAAATATTTTCTGAATTATAATAATTCTATGCCTGGGTTGCCATCTCTAGAAGTGAAACAAAAACCTTCCTTTGCTGAATTTAAACGATCTGCAATCACAAGATTTATCAGTAAGGCGTCTACACGCATTAAAGCATACCAGCCGGATTGTATTATATCTGCA
>DCMX01000060.1 GCA_002321855.1 Fidelibacterota bacterium UBA1611
GTAGATTTAGATATGATTGACCGCATTATGATACCGCTATTATTTAGTTCGCTTATAATTTGTCAAACGAGACAACAAATAATTGAAAGATATCCCAGTGGAGACAAGAAAATTGTTAGTGTGTATAAAGGTAGTGGGCTGAGTGAACAATTAGTTTGGAGATACACCTTTCATGTAGATGGTAGCTTAATACGGTATGAGAACTTTCAAGAAAATTTAAATTATAAAATCAGTGATGATGATTTACATTTTGTTGACAAAATAAATAATCAAAAAGCAATGGGAGAATTAATCAATGTTTTGGGAAAAGATTGGAAGGCATTTAGGAATAATGAGAGTTATCAATATCAATTAATTAATAACGACTTATTTAATTTCCTCAGTAAAGATAAATGGGTCTCTAATTACAGTGTCGAAACTCAAAGATTGCAAGGGTTCATAAGAATGAGTGTACCAACTCCCGTAACGCTAACACTTGAATTTAAAAGGCTTTTATTAAATGGTGAAATCCATAAGCATATGAGCACTATAAAATTTTTTAATGAAGTATTAAATGATACAGTATATGGTTTCAAATCTGATATTAATTATACAGGTGGAGGTATAGAAGCAAATATCAAGTTGCCCGATGGCAATAAGCGAAATAAAAACTTCTTTTATAAAGTGATTCCAATAGAAAAAGATTCCATCAGATTAAAAATAGAGGATGATTATTATTTGGGGTTTAAACGAAGAAGATTTAAATAAAAAAATTCTGATTTTCTGTAAGTCGGTAAGGTTTTCTTGGGATGATTGAATGGTTAAAGATAAGGGAGCAATATTCTATAGTTGATTTAGATGTGTAGAAGGAAGATGCAATTTGTTAGTTTTTATTGGTACAGTGATGTTTATGTGGGGTCTGCAGGATGTGTTTGGATAATACAATAGTTATAAAAAAGAAAACTTAAAAGATGAATAGTATGCATGATTTGATAATTAAAAAGGTAAACCCGATGACCATTGGAAGAATCATTTTAAACCAAAAAATAATTGATCGCATCGTACTATCATCATCAAGCCCCACATTCGTGGGGTTTTTTGTTTGTAAAGAAGATGATGGGTAGATTTTGGTGAACCAAGAACTTTCAAATGAAATTGACAGCAAATCGATTATTTTGTTTGTTAGAAAGTGCATAAAGTAATGACTCGTAGATTTTTTATATCATCATTTCTTTTTGTTACCATTTCCTGTACCCTCTTTGAAAAAGAGGAGAAGAAGGAAGATGAACCCCAAGGCATTGAGATCAATCCCGGTGAAGATATCCAAGCCATTGTAGATGCTTATCCTGAAGGAACAGCATTCATCATTAAATCCGGCATCCACCGCATGCAGGAAATATGGCCGAAGGAGGGCAATACATTCTGGGGCGAAACGGGGGCAATATTAAACGGAAGTAAAGTGCTAACTGAATTTGAACAGGAAGGATATTTGTATTATGCTCCAAACCAAACTCAGGAAGCATGGCATGGTGGGTTGGATATATGTGAAGAAGGATGGGAACGATGTAACTATCCAGAAGATTTATTTTTTGATAATGAGCCCTTCCGCCATGTAACCAGTCTTGATGATGTGGAAACCGGGAAATGGTTTTTTGATTATGATGCTGACCGAATCTATTTTGCGGATGATCCAGAAGGGCATACAGTGGAAACCAGTGTTTCAGGATTTGCATTTACGGATGACACACCTGCAGATAATGTAACTATTCAAAACCTGGTGATTGAAAAATATGCAAATACTATTCAATGGGGAGTTGTCGGTATGGGAGGTTATATGTCTAATTGGCTGGTGGAAGGAAACGAGATCAGGCTCAATCATGGTACAGGCATTATAGTGGGAACCAATTCAATTGTTAGAGAGAATTATATTCATCACCAGGGACAAATGGGCGTAGGTACCGGTGCGGAAGGCACGACAAATGTTCTGATTGAAAACAATGAGATTTCCTATAATAATTATGCGCATGTGTCCTGCGGTTTTGAATGCGGTGGTTCCAAATTTGCAATAACGGATGGTTTAGAGGTCATTGGGAATTATGTCCATCACAATATTGGGCCCGGATTGTGGACAGATATAGATAATAGTAACATCCTTTACGAAGGGAATTGGGTCTGGTGGAACCAGAATGAAGGGATTGTGCACGAAATTAGTCACGATGTAATCATCCGCAACAACGATGTGCGCTATAATGGGATTAATAATGATGTTTGGTTATGGGGTTCGCAGATACTCATTCATGTGAGCGATAATGCTGAGGTGTACAATAATACAGTGTATATACATGCCGGTGACTATGGTGGTAACGGCATTGGAATTATGAATTATAACAGACCAGATCCAGTCTACGGGGATTGGTATGGGCAAAACATTTACATCCATCATAATGAGATCACTCATTTAGGGTTGTATGGTATGAACGGAATTGTGGATGATGGGGAAGTTGGAACAGATTACTACTATGACGATGATAATGATGGTGTACCGGATTGGGGATGCCGAGCAGATGAAGCAAATAATTTATTTGACTATAATGCCTATCACCATAATGGGATTGACGAAAAGTTTGAATTTTGTGAAACCTGGTATCT
>DCMX01000239.1 GCA_002321855.1 Fidelibacterota bacterium UBA1611
ATATTGAACAGTCGTGAGTCTATTAACTGGGATAAAAATTGTGCCGGTGTATTCAATCCTAACATATTTTCAGGAAACTGGTCCATATACCCAATAATGTCTATGGACCTGTTTTGAATTTTGATATCGATCGTTCCATGTAGCGGTTGTAGATAATCAAATAACAGACTGGCTAATGTCGTCTTACCACAACCATTATCGCCGGCAAGCCCAAGTGCTCTGCAGGATGTTAACTCCAGGTTTAAACCATCATAAACAGGATCTTTGTCTTCAAATGCAAATTTTAAATTCTTAATGGCAATATTCATATTTCCTTTTTTAATCCTGATCGGATGATATCTTGAACCACGCGGTGCATCAATATTCATAAAATTATTTAGTGATAGCTCCCAAGCGGAATCTGCTATGGTCAGATCGTTGCGTTCTGAAGATAGCCATACCACTACAGTTTGAAACTCTGATATCCTTGTTCTGATCAGGCTGATCATTTTTTCCTTATTTTTGATAGATAGAAATGATAGCCCATCATCGACCATCACTAATGGTGGACCTAATTGGAAGGCAGTTATCAAGTTTAGTATCTCTTTTTCTCCCCCAGATAGGGAAGCAGTGTTTTGATCTAAACTGACCGCTGGTGGAAGGCTTTGTTTATTGACATGGATCCAATCCCCGATCTTATCAGGATCAGTACCATGGCACTCAAGAGCAAACGCCAACTCTCCTTGTACAGTTCTGCTAACGATCTGATTGTCTGGATCTTGAAAAACGATCTGAAACTTTTCAGGGAAAGAAAGCTTTGAGATCTTAAAATTCTCTTTAGTATCAATTTCCATTCCTGCCAATTTTTTTATAAAACTACTTTTCCCGGTACCACTTTCTCCATAAATGACATGTATACCTGGTGGAAAAGAAATTTTCTTTACATCTGTGTTAAATTTTCCAAATTCAATTTGAAATGATACCGGTTCAATCACGAATAAGACCTCTGACAATTCTTGTGGAAGAACCTATATTTTGATGGATAACATTTGTAGCAGAATAACTGGCTTCCGTCAAGCGGTCCCTACTGGATAAAATTCTTGAGAGATATCCGATAAATTCTTCACCGGTCTTAACACAAAATCCACCGCCACTCTCTAACAACTCTTCAGCTTCATGCGCATGGTGATATTTTGGACCAAAAATAACGGGCAATCGAGCAATAGCCGGTTCCATTACATTATGGATCCCTGTAGAAAATCCACCACCAACGTATGCGACCTGTGCCTGCCAATACAGCTTAGACAAAATACCGACCACGCTTACAATGACAAGCTGTTCATCAGAAATTGTCAAATTATTTTTTGACCCAATAACCCCTACAGATAATCCAGACCGTTGAAACAATTTAATTAACCGTTTGATTTGCGATACCGATGGTTCATGGGGTACCCATAGAACTTTAAGATCATTATTTTCCAACATATAAGAGATCAAAGGATTTAAAATGATCTGCTCGTCTTCTGAGTGCATACTGCCTGTAACCAACCTCTTTTCTCTGTCCAGCAACGATTCGACCCTTTCCCTGGTATAATCATCAGCATGAGTTTTTACCTGATCATATCGCGGATCTCCCAATACACGTATAATAGTGCTTGCGCCAGAACCAACCAATGACCTGATTCGTATATGATCCTTTTCTGTTACCGTATATATACTTGCCATTGATCCATAGATCGACCGGTAAATATTCCTGAAGACAGGCTTCGTTTTATTGGAGTGGTCTTTTATACGGGCAGCAATGACATTTGTATGAATTTTATTCCTTGCACCTATCCAGATCCAATTTGGCCAGATATCATAGGATGCAAAAATCATTTTTCGCGGATTTACAATTTGAAATACACGGTATATCGTCCAAGGAAAATCAAAGGGTAGATAGATCTTACAATCGATATTTTCCGCCTCTACTTGATCATATCCGGAAGGTGAGGAGAAACTCAGTAGTATTATGGTCTCAGGCTCAATTTCTTTAACACCTCTAATTACAGGTTCTATCTGTAAATATTCACCATATGATGATGAGTGAAACCAATATATTATTTTATTTATACTTCTATTTTTAAAGTATTTCTTTATTACCCCAACAGTAGATATTCTTCCAATCATTCCCTTTCTGATCTTTTTATCAAACAGAGAGCCAAATAATGCAAAAACAAATAAAACTGGATAAAAAATAAGATTATATAAAAGTATCCAGAACCATTTCATGCAAGCAATCTTTCTGTAATGGAACCAGTAACATTTTCAATGGATATCTGATCCATACAGAATTGCCTGCTCCGATAGCATGGACGCTTTCCATTTTGGGAGCAGGGTCGACACCATACATCAGATGCTATATTTTTTGAGCTTGCCAGGCTCACTCCTGCGCCGGTTTCCTTTGATGTTGGACCCAAGATCATTGAAACCGGAACACCCAACGCTTCTGCAGCATGTAGTAAACCTGTATCACTTCCGAACGCATAATCTGCCAAGGATATTATGCTGAGGGCATCCCTCAGTGATGTTTTCCCTGAAAGATCGATCAGATCTCGATTCAAATTGAATATCTTATCACAAATACTGTCATTTTCACTGCCCAACATTATTACCCTTTTATCTGTATATTGATAGAGTTTTGCAACTACTGCAGCGTATCGATCAGCAAACCATTGTTTTTGACCCCATGCAGCACCCGGGATCAAAACAATGAACGGATCATCTATTCCATGGGATAATAACATTTTTTGTGCTGTGATTTTTTCAGATCGATCTACTTTTAATCTTGGTGATGGCAAGGGGCTATCAAGTAACAAACTATCTTTAAAACATTCATGATACATGGTTGAAGCAGAAAAATCTTTATTAAATGTGTTCCAATGAAATTGAAATAATAGAAACCTCGACATTCTGGGTTTTTTAACACAAGATATTGGAACAGTGAGCCTGTGGCAGATCATGCGGGAACGCAGTGAATTATGAAGGTCGTAAACATGGTCATACCCGATCGATCTTATATATTCCTTAAAATGCATTAGCCCTAATAAACCAGTGGTGGGATCAAAAGAAATGATCCTGTCAATATCCGGATGACATTCCAATAGTGGGACAAAACGATCAAGAGTTAAAAAATGGATCTCGGCATTGGGAAAAGCATTGCGTATGGTCTGTAGCGGTGCCGTAGCTATTACAATGTCCCCGATAGAACTGAATCGGATGATCAAGATCTTCCGATGTCGTGGCATCTTATCTTACCCTGGCAATATTAAAAGCGACCATATCAGAGAGTGATCCTTTTATAGGAGACTCAGGGTAGTTTGAAATGGCTTCAAGTGCATTATTCGAAAATTCATCCAATCTCCGACGGGCATACTCAAATCCACCTGACACTTCTATCATTCCCTTTAGTTCTTTCATGATCTTCGCTGTTTTTCTTTTAGTGCCCAAGAGAGTTTTCAATCGACGACGTTCCCTCATTTCCATATTATCATAGGAATAAATGATAGGCAATGTCATCATATTCTTTTTCACATCTCCTCCAGAATCTTTACCAGTATCATGCTCAGTTCCGAGTAGGTCGAACAGATCATCTTTTATCTGGAA
>DCMX01000080.1 GCA_002321855.1 Fidelibacterota bacterium UBA1611
CTGGCCCCATGTTAAAGCCATGCTTAAAAGCACCATTATTAATATTTTTTTCATTCTAATACCCTTTGCTTTTAGGTTAAATACTCTCTACTAATTTTTGCTAATGATACCGTACCTGCCAGTTGCATAGCAAGAACGAATTCAGCCTGTAATAGTGTAAGTGCTTTTTCGACCCCTTCCTGGCCAAATGCTCCCAGTCCATAGCAAAAAGGCCGGCCAATACATACTGCATCAGCACCCAAGGCTAGCGCTTTAAATACATCTGTCCCTCTACGAATCCCGCCATCGATCAACACAGGTATACTCCCTTTAATGGCATCTACCACTTCTGGAAGACAATCTATGGTCGCGCGGTTACTTTCCAACTGGCGACCACCATGATTGGACACTACAACTCCCTCCACCCCATTCTTCAAGCATAGTTTGGCATCTTCATGGGTCACAATACCTTTCAGCACAACCTTCATACTAGAGTTATCTTTTAGCCACTTGACCATATCCCAAGTCATGGATGGATCAGTAATTGGCTCGTCAATTCTTATACCTTCATAATTTCCCAATGGCAATTCACCACTTTCTAGTAAACGATTGAGGGTATCACTATGCTGCTCGCGATTACCAAGGACAGGTGTATCCACTGTAAGAAATAGAACGGAGCATCCTGCATCTTCAGCACGTTTAATTACACCTTTAGTAATGTTTCGATCCGCTGTGGGATATAACTGGAACCAGACTTCCTTTCCACCCGCTTTTGCAATTTCGCCAACGGAATAATTTGAAACGGTGGATACGACCATTTGGTGGTCCAATTTTGAAGCTGCTTTTACGGATGCTATTTCACCATCCTTATGGAAAAATGCCTGTAGACCAACCGGCGCTAACAGAATTGGTGTTGATAGGTTCTGATCAAATAATTTTAAGTTCGTATTAATATTTCTCACGTCTACCAACCGACGAGCACGGATTTCTAATTCTTTATAAGCATCCATATTTGCCTGTACTGTCAACAGGTCATCTGCACCACCTTCAAGATAAGCGAATGATTCTTCACCCATTGTATGTTCAGCTACTTTGGCTAAGTCAAAAACATTTTTTGCCTTAGCTGCCTTATTGATCATCCTTTTAGAATTTGTCTCAAAACTTACATTGCAACCAGTAAGCGCTAAGAGAGAAGACGCACTCATCCATGCCATAAATTCTCTACGGGCTATATCTGGTGTAATATCCTCTATTTTTGAAATCGATCTCATGTTTTACATCTTCTAGTTCTTCCAAATCTTGGAGAAAACCCGTTTAAAATTTCCGCCAATAATTCCCCGAATTTCTCTATTAGAATAGCCCCGCCGGATAAGCCCTTCAGTTAGGTCAAACATGCGCTTAGGATGATCTACTCCCTCAATATCAATTTTTTCCCGGAAGCCGTAACTGCCCTTATAATTTGCTCGAAGTGATTTGTTTTGTTCTGCTGGCATATCATCATAGCCATAAAGGTCAATATCACTTCCGATGCCAAGGTGTTCGGAACCAACCAAATCACGCACATAATCAAATTGATTCAACAAATCTGCTAGAGTTGTGGGTTCATCATTTTTTACAAACATGCGCACACCTGTGATACCCATAACTGAACCGTTTTTTGCCATTTTTTTGATGGCTTCATCCGTTTTACATCTCGGATGTCCCGGTGCAAGTGCACGTACATTTGAGTGCGTAATCAGTACAGGTTTTTTAGATATATCAAAAGCATCCAAAGTAGTTTGATCACCACAGTGAGATACATCAACTGCCATACCAACTTCATTCATTTTTTCAATAATTTTTACTCCAAAATCGCTAATTCCACCATCCATGCGTTCTGTTGATCCATTACCGATCATATTGCGGGAATTATAGGTAAGTTGTGAAACACGCTGACCCAGATTATAAAAGAGCGCTACATCATCAGGTGAGATAAAATGGTTTGCATTTTGGACACCAATCATTACACCAATTTTTCCATTTTTCATGACTTCACGCATATCTTTAATTGAATCGATTCGCATGAGAAAATCAGACCGATTCGCAATCATACTATTCATTGATCCAACAAAGTTTAATACATTTATTTTAGCTTCAGTTTGATTCCGCCCACCAACCCCATAAGCATTATGAAATACATTGATACCTGATGATTTGAATTCCTTAATATCAGCATCCGTGATACCAGTACCATCAGGACCCCATCGCTTCCGGGTATCTCCATTCAATGACAAAAGTCCCAGCATATCAATGACCAATGATTCTGTTACTAAATCCACCGTTTGTTTGGAATATTTTTGAGTCGTTGAAGCAAATAGTTGATACTGTCCAATATTGATAAATGGAGCACTAACAATAATTCCTCCAATTTTGGCAGTTTTTTTTATCATTTCCCTTCGGTTTATTTTGGAATTTTTGTATTTATCAGTATTCATCATACTTTCCTTTTTATCACTTTTATATTTGATTTAGCCACTAAGCCTAACATTACCCTTGGGAGAACTG
>DCMX01000243.1:0-5995 GCA_002321855.1 Fidelibacterota bacterium UBA1611
AGTTACTGTCTGACTGGGTCCTCGAAATCCCCAACGCATTGATAGATGTCCGCCAGCAATATTAGCAATCATTTTAGCAACAAATTGTGGAGATACTCTCCGTGGACCACGTTTCTCCACATTATTGTGTTCATGTTCAAGGGTTTGAATTCCACCGACACCAGTCCCAATAGTTGCACCAGCTCGGTCAAGATTTATTGCATCAAAATCAAGATTTGCTGATTCAATGGCTTCCTGTGCTGCAACTAACGCAAATATAGAAAAAGGGTCAAGCTTTCGGATATCTTTAGGTTCAAAATAATTTTCTGGCTGAAAGTTTGTTAATTCTCCAGCAATGGTAACACGATGCTCTTCTGTGTCAAAATAGGTGATTGGGGCAATTCCACTAATTCCGGATTTCAAAGCTTCCCAGAAGAGTATTGCAGAATTCCCGTTTGGCGCTAAAGCACCCATCCCTGTTACGACAACTTTTTTTCGCGGCATAGCGCGACAATCTATTACTGGTTTTTTTCTATGTATTTTATAGCAGAACCAACCGTAGTAATATTTTCAGCATCATCATCTGGTATTTCAATACCAAACTCTTCTTCAAACTCCATGATTAATTCCACTGTATCTAGTGAATCAGCTCCAAGATCATCCACAAAATGAGCATCTTCCTTAATAGCTGATTCTTCAACACCGAGTTTATCGATGATTACGTCTTTTACCTTATCAAATGTAGACATATTTTCTCCTATTCTTGTTTCAATTAATGATGCGGCCGCCATCTACCGTGATGGTTTGGCCAGTAATATAATTTGCTTCATCCGATGCCAAAAATAACGCGGCACAGGCAATATCATCTGCAGTGCCGATTCTCCCGGCTGGTATCCTGCTTAAGAATTCCTGTTTCGCCGTATCGGTTAATTCATCGGTCATATCTGTTTCTATCCAGCCTGGAGCTATGCAGTTTACTGTAATACTCCGGGTGGCCACTTCTTTAGCAACAGACTTGGTCATACCGATAAGGCCTGATTTTGAAGCAGCATAATTGGCCTGGCCAGGATTACCGGTCAGTCCCACAATAGAAGTGATATTGATAATGCGCCCGCTGCGGTTTTTCATCATGGGGCGAATAGCTGCTTTCATACCGTGATATGCCCCTTTAAGATTAATATTGAGCACCGTATCCCAATCCTCATCTTTCATGCGAATGAGCAATGCGTCACGGGTGACACCGGCATTGTTTACCAGGATGTCCAGCCTCGCGTGTTCTTGTACCGTTGTCTGGACCAGGTTGGTAAAACTTTCCTTATCGCTGATGTCGCAGGTGGTATGGCTGGCGGAAGCGCCATTTGAATTTATTTCTATAGCGACAGCCTGGATGGCATCGGTTGTCCTAGCTGCGCAGACCACGTGGGCGCCAGCATTGGCAAATGTTTCTGCAATTGTTTTTCCGATACCCCGGGAAGCCCCGGTCACAATGGCCACCTTATCCGTAAGGCTAAACATTTAAGGCCTCTAACTGGGCAATAGATTCAATACCAGAAACAGGTATTTGCGGATTGATATGCTTGTTCAGACCCTGCAGGACTTTTCCTGGTCCTACTTCTATAAAAGATTCCATACCTTGGTTGGACATTGATGTAATGGTCTGTGACCACAGTACCGGGTTTTCCAGTTGACGAATCAATAAATCTTTAATTTTTACACCAAGAGTATTTGGTTGCGCATTAACATTAGCGTATATGGGATAAATTGAGTCTGAAATTTGGATAGAATTCAATTCAACGGCAAGAGCTTCACGAGCCGGTGCCATCAAAGTAGAATGAAATGCTCCGCTTACATTGAGCTGTGTCGCCATGCGGGCACCATTACTCTTGGCTGTTGCCATTATGGTTGTTACTGCTTCCGGTGTGCCGGAAATGACCACTTGACCGGGTGAATTGAAATTAGCAGCCACCACAATTCCTTCTCCTGAATAATCTTGGCAAAGATCGCTGACTCTGTACTCATCCAGTCCAATGATCGCTGCCATGGATCCTGACTGGAGCCGGCCAGCCTGGGCCATATTTTCCGCCCTTAGTTTCACCAAATTTAATCCGGTTGCAAAATCGAATGCTTCCCCGATCGCAAGGGCTGAATATTCACCGAGACTGTGCCCGGCTAAAGCTGCGGGACGCAGCCCTTTTTTCAGCAATAATTTCCCAATAATAACGCTGACAATATAAATCGCTGGCTGGGTATATTGGGTTTGTTTTAATGTCTTCCGCGGACCTTCGAAGATAATGGACTGGATATCACAACCCATGATGGAGTTGGCCAGGTCAAAATAAGATTTCCCGAGTTCGGTGTTCTGGTACAGGTCATGGCCCATGCCAACTTTCTGTGAAGCCTGCCCTGGGAAAAGCCATGCTGTATTCATGGATATGTTTCCCACTTAATAAGCATACTGCCCCAGGTAAATCCTGCGCCAAAGGCAGCCAATAGCAGCATATCTCCGTCATTCAAAAGTCTCTCATCTACTGCTTCGCTTAGTCCAAGGGGAATGGTCCCAGCAGTTGTATTGCCGTACCTACCAATGTTAATAAACACTTTGTCTTCGGTGAAACCGCAGCGTGCAGCGGTGGCATCTATAATCCTCTTGTTGGCCTGGTGCGGGATAAATAAACTGATATCTTCGCCTGTTAAATTATTGCGAGTAATGATATCCTTGGATACATCTGCCATCCCTTTTACGGCAAATTTGTACACCGTTTTGCCATCCTGTTTTAAAAAATGCTGCCGAGCTTTTACCGATTCAACTGTAGCCGGCTGACGGCTCCCGCCGCCGGGCATGATCAAATAATCTCCTCCGGAACCATCGATGCGAAGAATAGAATCAATAATTCCCTTTTCGGAGACAGTAGGTTCCAAGATTGCACCGCCGCCGCCATCGCCAAAAAGAACACAGATATCACGGTCCGTATAATCCATAATAGAACTCATGGTATCAACACCAATCACCATGATCCGTTCATATTGACCAGATTCGATAAATTTTGCCCCGGTTTCCAAACCATAGAGAAAGCCGGTACAGGCTCCGCTCAGGTCAAAGCCCCAGGCGTTTGAAGCGCCGATATTATTCTGAACCAGGGCAGCAGTTGATGGGGCAAAATAATCTGGCGTGCAGGTACAGATAATAATCACCTGAATATCATCCGGTGATAATTCGCGTTTTTCCAGTAATTGTTTTGCAATTTGGGTACATAAATCTGATGTAGCTTCATTTTCACCTACAATATATCTTTGTGCAATACCTGTTCTGGATTGGATCCATTCATCGGAAGTATCAATCATTTTCTCAAGATCATGATTTGTTAGTACCTTTTCAGGCACATAATGGGCTGTGGCTGTAATGGTGGCGTTCATGGCTGGCTTGCTATGCAACACTTTAAGGCAGGGTTGGATTCACCCTGCCTATTTTGGCGCATTTTCATGATTGGGAAAAAGGTTTATGATGTGGATATAACTGGACGACCTCTATAATACCCACAATTAGGACAGGCACGGTGCGGCAGTTTTGACTGTTTGCATTGAGCGCATTTAGCCAAAGAAATCGCTTTAGATTTATAGTGTGTCCGACGCTTACGGCTTCTTGCTTTCGATTGACGTCTTTTTGGCAGTGCCATTGATTCTCCTTTAATTTATTATATTAAAAATAGTGCTAAATTGAATCATAGATCTTCTACAGACTCATCTGGATATTCACAAATACAATTACCGTGATTTAAGTTCACTCCGCATTGGAGACAGAGACCTTCGCATGAATCAACACACAATTTTTTCATTGGTTCGGAAAGTAATAGTAACTCAGAAAAAATCCCTTTTAATTCTATTGAATCCTTTGACTCTGGAAAATATACTCTTTCAATTTCATCTAAGGTTGTCAAATCTTGATCAGATATCAACCAAAGCTTTAACCTAACCTGTCCTGATACTGAAAAAGATTCTAAGCAACGGTCACAATCATACACTTGCTCAGCTGATAATACACCAGTTAGATGAAACCCTGACCGTACTTTTGTAGATGAAAGCGTACACTGAATTATATCATTATTGAAACGTGAACTGTTATTAGGTAAATCTCCAACGGTTATGTCAAAGAGCCTATCCTTAAATTCGGAGTCTAATTCCGAACGAAAGATCTTCATATTCTTATCGCAAAAAGTACCGACCCTTTGGAATTATTCCAAGGCGGAAACAGGGGTAATATTAAATGATAAAAGGATTATTCTTCTTCAGAGTGTCCGGAAGAAGCATTACTATAAGCGCGTTCAGATTCATCATTAAAATCTAAGGTTGTATCGTCGTTTTCTTCTTCTAATTCATCCTCATCTTTTCTATCCAACAGATTATCATCATCTGAATTTTTCTTAAAGATGACAAACATAATTGTTTCACCTACAGAAAGAACTGAAAGCCCATAAGATAACACAGATAAGAGAATCAGAAACAATACGAAGGACAATATGAGACCAGAGAATGTTTCGGCACCTGACAAAACTTCATCTGCTGGTTGATAGGAAAGATTGGGTAAACAGTCGAGAATCAATTCAACTAGATTGGTTATCCCAAAAACAACGGAGACAGAGAAGTCTGATATGGTGGATAAAATTGTAGATGAAGTATTTGGTACTGTTGACAAATCAGATATGTCTATAGCTCCAGACATCCAGTCAGCATATACTAATGAACTTGCATAGCCTAATACGTTGTCCAATTTTTCCCCCATGAACCAATCACATCCGAAAACAAAGTTGATGAGTTGGAAACTAGCTTTCCAAAACCAGGAGAGAATTTTAACACCGATTAGAGTTATAGGAATAAGAATGAAATGATAAAGTATTATTCTCCAAGGCTGACTCCAGGTAATGGAATAGGACTGAAAAACTGTTCCCATTGTATCTTCCTCATATGTTCCAACAATGGCTGGTGTATAAACAATGGTAGTCAGTAGAACAAATAGTGTATAAACTGTAAATAAAGACCCAAAAAAATAAAACAGGTAAAGAATCGAAAATAGAAATTCTCCAAGAAATGGAATTTTTCCAAAAAGAGCGAATATTGCTGCAAAAATCAAAAAGAATACAATGATTAAGATAACAGATATAGAAGAAAAAACAATTGGATGCCAATGTTTATATACATAGTCCCAAGCATCTTTAGCAGAGAAGAAATCATTACCTTTAAGCTGTTTTAATGTTACTCGTGATACAGCTGTGCATGACAAAAAAATTGATATGATCCATGCTTCTATACCAATCCCATATATGATCCATGGAAGGATTGGAGAATCATTTCCAAACAAACAAGGGTAAAGTCCATATATAGATAAAGCATCACCGAATTCAATACCCGACATAACAAGAGAAAGATATGTAAAGACCCAATACACTATATATCCAGCGAGATTACCAACAATAAATATCCATATCTTTTTTCCGCTTAACGCTAATCGCGGTGCTCTAAATATATCTCTGAAATCAAAATATAGATTCATTGGACCCATAAAAAACTCCTTTTTAAAATCATTTAATTCTCTAAACGTACGAAATCTACCCAGGCAGACATGCCCAGCTCACTTGAAACAACGTCTGCTACTGCTTTTGCTGAGTTATAATTATCATAACTGCCTATTCGAACACGGTACCAGATTTCTTCTGTTTCTTTAAAGTAGGCTTTCTGAATATATGCATCATAGCCTGATATAATGAGTTTTTTTGCAAACTGTTGGGCGTCTTTTAACTGTTTCTTAGATATGATTTGAATTGTGAAACGGTCTTTTTGTGCCGGGATATGTGCATCTTTAGCTGGTTTTGTTTTTACTGACATTGCCCTCACTACAGGCTTAGTATTTTTCGGAGATTGTACAGTATACTTTTTTTGAATAGCAGGACTATCTTTATAATCATCATTCCCACCATCGCTAATTCCTTCAACATTGTTATCTTCTTCGTATTCGTCTTCTTCG
>DCMX01000243.1:6334-13278 GCA_002321855.1 Fidelibacterota bacterium UBA1611
GTCTTCTTCGTATTCGTCTTCTTCTTCGACATCTTCTTCCATATCCTCACTCAGCCATTCTTCTTCGGAATCATCGGTTTTTTCTTTTTCTGGTTCAATCTCCAAGTCTGAAATGGTGAAAACGAAGGATTGATTTGATAATTCATCTCCAAACATCAAAATTGAAACTTCAAATATGTAATTTCCAGGATAATCAGGGGAAAAGGTCATTTCCTGCCCTGCTAATTTATATTTTAGATCTTTTGAGCTTAACAGGCTACCATCAGGTTGGTCAATAAGTATCCAACTGAAATCAACATCATTAGTTTCCTCAGGATTTTCAGCTGTAATAGTGATTGACTCTCCCACATATCCTACTATTCCATCTCCTCCGCATGAGACGATTAAGAATAGAAAAGTGAAAAATAGAATTTTCTTCATTGATATGAGAAATTATTGATTGGCGATAAGTTCACTCTGCGTAAAGAAAAATCCAATCTCTTTTTCGGCATTTTCATCTGAATCTGAACCGTGTACGGCATTCTCTTGAACATTGGTTGCGAAGTCTTTTCGGATAGTACCTTCTGCTGCTTCTTTAGGATCGGTGACACCGATAGTTTCCCGCCATGAAGCAACAGCATTGTCTTTTTCCAATGCTAGTATCATACATGCTCCGGAAGACATAAAATTAATTAATTCATCATAAAATGGACGTTGCTTATGGATAGCATAAAATTCTTCTGCCTGTGCTTTTGTCAGTTTTAAAAGTTTTGCAGCTATGATCTTGAAATCAGCTTTTAGGATTTTATCATAGATTTTTCCAGTGTTTCCATTTCTTACTGCATCTGGTTTGATGATTGCAAATGTTCTATTCCCCATTATTATTTTTTCTTCCGATATCTTTATTCCATTGATGCTTTTAACACAATACCAATATCCGCAACGGACTCAGCAATATTTATACCACATTCCTTTAAGATCCGAATTTTAGCCTCAGCTGTATCATCACCACCGGAAACAATTGCTCCAGCATGACCCATTCGTCTACCCGGGGGAGCGGTTTGACCGGCAATAAACCCCGTAATAGGTTTGGACATATTTTTATTTGCCCATCTTGCCGCTACGATTTCCATTTGTCCACCGATCTCCCCGATAATTACAACTCCCTCTGTTTCCGGGTCAGCTTCAAAGAGTTCCAAGCAATCCTGCATCGTGGTGCCGATGATAGGGTCACCTCCAATACCTATAGCAGTGGTTTGACCTAAACCTACGTTAACACATTGGTCGATTGCTTCATAGGTAAGTGTACCAGATTTGGAAATCACACCAATATTTCCCTTTTTACAAATAAACCCTGGCATAATACCTAACTTACATTCATCCACAGTAATGATTCCTGGACAATTTGGTCCAACCAACCGAGTACCATTTTGATTTACTATCTGTTTTACTTTTAGCATGTCATGTATAGGAATACCTTCCGTAATACAGACAACAACAGAGATTCCGGCAGAACTGGCTTCTATCACTGCTTCAGCAGCGAAAGGGGGAGGTACAAAAATAATGGATGTGTCCACACCGGTTTCTCCCACTGCTTCTTCCACGGAATCAAATACTGGAATACGATCATGTAGAGTATTTTGACCGCCTTTACCTGGTGTTACTCCAGCCAAAATATTTGTACCATATTCCAGCATTTGCTCAGCATGGAACTGTCCTTCAGAACCAGTGACCCCTTGTACGAGAACTTTTGAATCCTTATTGACTAAAATGGACATGATTACTTTTTTAAACCACCCAGCGTAGCTTTTACAACTTTTTCCGCAGCATCCTGCATGCCAATAGCTGGAATAATGGAAACGCCAGATTCACTTAATATTTGTTGTGCTTCTTCGGAGTTGGTTCCTTCAAGACGCACCACAATCGGTACTTCAAGTTCAAGTTCTTTCACGGCCTGCACCACACCGTTTGCTACACGGTCACATCGTACGATTCCACCAAATATATTAATTAAAACGGCTCTTACATTCTTATCCGATAAAATAATACGAAAGCCATTTTTTACCGTTTCTGCACTTGCTGTACCTCCCACATCCAAAAAATTTGCTGGTTCACCACCGGCAATTTTTATGATATCCATGGTAGCCATTGCAAGGCCTGCACCATTCACCATACAACCTACATCCCCATCCAGTTTAATATAGTTCAAGTGGTAATTTCCTGCTTCAATTTCCATTGGATCTTCTTCGCTTATATCTCGCATTTCAGTGATTTCTTTTTGACGAAAGAGGGCGTTCCCATCAAAATTAAATTTAGAATCAAGGGCTAAAATATGTCCGTCTTGGGTCAAGATCAGAGGATTAATTTCAATCAGAGTAGCGTCTGTAGCTTGATAGCATACATACATTTTTATAAATATGGATACTGCTTCCTTAAATGCTTCATCAGTAAGATTAAGTCCAAAAGCCAGTTTTCGTGCTTGGTAATTTTTTATGCCAAGAAGAGGTTCGATCCAAACCTTTACTATTTTTTCAGGTGTCTTAGATGCAACCTTTTCAATCTCTACTCCGCCTTCAGTCGAGACCATAAATACATCCATCTCTTTACCTCGATCCAAAGTGATAGCAGCATAAAATTCTTTACTAATATCAGCACCCGACTCAATCAAGAGTCGCTGCACTGCTTTTCCGTTAGAACCAGTTTGATGAGTGACAAGGACCATTCCTAACATTTCCTTTGCAAGTTTTTCCACTTCATCTCTGCTGTGAGCAAGTTTTACTCCCCCGCCTTTTCCACGACCACCAGCATGAATTTGTGCTTTTACCACTACAGTTTTTGTATCAAGGGTACGATAGGCATTTAAGGCTTCTTCTACGCTGAAGACAGGTATACCGGGAGGTGTTATAATTCCGTGTTTGCGAAAGATTTCCTTACCTTGATATTCATGGATTTTCATGCTTAATTCCTTATGACAGTTCCTGCTTTTCCAACAAGAGCATCTTTGATATGGGGTATAGATGTGATAATAACTTTTTGCCCATGGTATTTTAAAAAATGAATGGCTGCTCTGATTTTAGGTTCGATACTTCCTTTTTGAAATTTGCCTTTATTAAATAGTTTTTCTGCTTCGTATCGTTTCATTTCCTGAATTGGTGATTGTTTTGAGTTTCCGAAATTGTGGTAAACGAATTCCACATCCGTGATAATCCAGAGCTCTTGCGCACGAATAATTCGTCCCAATTTCGCTGCGGTATAATCTTTGTCAATCACTGCATCCACTCCTTCTAAATGACTGTAGTTATCATTGTACACTGGAATCCCTCCACCACCTGTAGCAATAACAATTGTGCCCCTATCCACCAGGGCTTTAATGGATTTACCGTGCATGATATATTCTGGCATGGGAGACGGGATTACTCTGCGCCAATTTCCATGTTCTTGCTCCTTGATATCCCAGTTAAATTTTTCAGCTAACGGTTTTATTTCATCAAAATTATATCGAGCACCAATAAATTTAGTTGGTTCAAGGATTGTTGAATCATTTTTATTGATAATCACTTGGGTCACCATCGTGACGACTTCACGATCAATATTCATGTCTCGTAATTTATTCTGAACCGATTGTTGGATCATATACCCAATCGTTCCTTGGGTCCCAGCAACACAAACACTCAGTGGTAATGGTGGTATCTGGTTATGGGTTAAATCCATGCGCATTAGTTCATTTCCAATCTGAGGGCCATTACCGTGATTAATACAAATATTGTAATTGAGATTCAAAAAATGTGAAATACCTGTTATTGTTTCTTTAATATTTGCGAACTGCTGGTGAATTGTTCCACTTTCGTTCTTAGGCGAGATGCTATTCCCGCCGATGGCAATCATTGCTGTAAGGTGTGGCATTTAATCCTTTTCCAGGAAAGGATAGCGATAATCTTTAGGTGACTCAAATGTTTCCTTTATGGTTCGTATTGATACCCATCTTAAAAGATTTAAATCCGAACCTGCTTTATCGTTGGTTCCGGATGCTCTGCTTCCGCCAAATGGCTGTTGGCCGACAACTGCACCAGTTGGTTTATCATTGATATAAAAATTTCCTGCCGAATGTGTTAATCTTTTTGTTGCCTCAGATACTTTATCTTTATCCTGACCGATGACACATCCGGTCAGTCCGTAAGGGGAAGTTGAATCCAATATGTCAATTGTCTTACTCCATTCAGACGGATCGTAGAGATAAACAGTTAGAACTGGCCCAAAGATTTCTTCCCGCATTGTTTTAAAATAGGGATCTGTTGTTAGAATAGTGGTAGGCTCAATAAAGTACCCTTTTGTATCATTACAATCGCCTCCAGATATTATTTCAGCATCCGATGATTCTTTCGCATGATTAATATATCCGCTAATGGAATCAAAAGCAGCTTTGTCAATTACCGCGTTCATGAAATTGGTAAAATCCCGCGGAGAACCAATTTTTATAGTTTTTAATTCCGATAGGTATTTATTTTTCACCTTTTCCCATATTGTGGTTGGAATATAGGCCCTTGACATAGCGGAACATTTTTGACCCTGGTATTCAAATGCACCACGGATCATAGCTGTTACGAGTGTATCAATATCCGATGATTCATGAGCGATACAAAAATCCTTTCCGCCAGTTTCACCGACTATTCTTGGATAAGTTTTGTACTCATTTATGTTTTCACCAATCATTTTCCAGATATATTGGAAGGTTTCAGTAGATCCAGTAAAATGAACACCTGACAGGTTCTCATTGGCTAATACGGGATTACCAACTTCACTTCCTGATCCGGGAATGAAATTGATAACGCCGTCTGGTAGTCCTGCTTCTTTAAACATCTTCATAAGATAATGACATGGAAGTACCGCACTGGATGCTGGTTTCCATAGAGCAACATTGCCCATAAGAACTGGCGCTGTAGGAAGGTTGCCAGCTATTGAAGTAAAATTAAATGGTGTGATTGCAAATACGAAACCTTCCAAAGGACGATATTCCAACCGATTATTCATACCTTTTGGAGAAATAAGATCTTGTCGGGAATAAATCTCTTCTGCATACTGTGCATTAAAATTGAAAAAATCAATCAATTCACAAGCAGAATCAACTTCAGCCTGGAAAGCATTCTTACTTTGATTAAGCATTGTAGATGCATTAATGGTGTCGCGCCATGGGCCTTTTAGGAGTTCTGCTGCTTTTCTGAAAATTGCAGTCCGCTCTTCAAGGTGGGTCTTTGACCATGTTTTCCATGCTTTCATGGCAGTATCTATGGCCAGATTTGCTTCCGATTCACCAGCTTTGTGGTATGTAGCTATAACATGTTGGTGGTCATGAGGCATTATACAATTTTCCGTATTGCCTGTTTTCTTTTCTTTACCGCCAATGATTAGCGGGATCTCGATATTCTGTGAACACATTTCATCATATTTGTGTTGAAGACTTTTCCGTTCTGGTGAGCCAGAAGCATAGGATCTAACTGGCTCATTAATTGCTTTTATAATTTTATTCATATTTTGCACATTATTGTATTAGGCAAAGCATGAAAAATTACCAGAGATCAATAGGAGTGACAAGAAACAGAGTTCATTCAAAATTCTTGCACAACATCAATTGCTCTTGCTTTATCAAGAAATTCCTTTAGTATAACTCTCATTTCTGGGAGACTATGGGCGGTAACGAGTTTTTGCCGAAAGATAGCTGCACCGGGAAAACCTTTGATATAGTTTGAAAAATGTTTCCGCATTAGATTGGTTCCAGTTCGTTCACCACGGTTTTCAATTAATAGATTAAAATGCCGGCAACACATTTTTGCAATATCAAATACAGAAGGATGGGATGGTACTTTCTGCCCTTCAAGTCTGGCTTTAGCTTCCCTAAAGAACCATGGGTTACCCTGCGCTGCTCTCGCTACCATTACAGCATCACAACCTGTTGTATCGAACATACGCATCATATCATCAGCCGTACGAACATCACCGTTCCCAACTACTGGGATTGAAACAGATTCTTTAAGAATTTTGATGTAGTCCCAATCAGCTTTTCCGGTATATCGTTGTTTGGTAGTTCGAGCATGCAAAGTAATGGCTTTCACACCAATATTTTGAAGTCGCTCGCCAGCTTCTGGAATCACGATTTTCTCATTGTTCCACCCTATACGCATTTTAACCGTGACAGGCACTTCTGGAACAGATTCGACCACTGCTAATGTAATATCCTCCATGAGACAAAGGTCCTGGAGTGCTGCTGAACCGGCTCCTTTTTTCGTTACCTTTGGGACTGGACAACCATAATTGATGTCAAGAATATCTGGCTGAAACATATCCACAACATATCTGGATGCTTGGCTCATTGATTTACTATCCTTACCAAAGATTTGAACTCCGATAGGCCGTTCTATTTCATTAAAACGGATTAGGTCCAATGTTTTTGTATTTTCGCGAATAATACCATCAGCAGAAACAAATTCTGAATAGACCGCACCAGCACCCATTTCCCTGCATAGTACTCTGAATGAATAATCCGTTACACCAGCCATTGGTGCGAGGAGTACAGGAACATCTATTTTCACGGAGCCAATTTTCATTTGTCTGTATAATAAGCGAACGTAAATTTCCCGGAATTTTTAGATAGATTCATAACAATTTATATAAGATAGTCCCATGAGCAGAGTATGTGATGTAACTGGTAAAAAACCCATGTTTGGTAACAATGTGAGCCATGCACATAATAAGTCCCGGCGTAGGTTCAATGTTAATTTACAAAAGAAGAAATTTTGGCTTCCTGATGAGAAGCGTTATATTACTCTGCGGGTATCAACCCGTGGTATGCGAATTATTGATAAAAAAGGAATTCGCAAGGTCTTGAATGATTTAAGGAATAAAGGAATAAAAATTTAATTAACTATTATTATTTCCTCTTTTTTCTAAATGTCCTATATAAAATTGAGCAA
>DCMX01000243.1:13628-20202 GCA_002321855.1 Fidelibacterota bacterium UBA1611
AATTATTTCAATCCTGTTGTTTACGAATAAATGCTGGCACTTCAAGGTTCTGATCATATACTATTGGAGAATCTTGTGTACCATCGAAAATAAGTTTCCGGTTCGGAACATCTGAAGTGTTTACTGTTGAATGGCCTTTTTGAGCATGAAGTGGTTTATTTTCTAGATCCTGAAGCACTTTTGTTTTGACCGGTTTAATAATATCGGAGCTGTACTTTGTCTCATTGAATTGTCCATCTATTTTTGAAATGTTGAAACCAGTGGCAATAACGGTAACCTGAATCTCATCATTCATGTTCGGATCTATAACTGCACCGAAAATGATATTAGCCGAGTTACCAGCTTCTTCGAAGATTATATTAGTTGCTTCATCCACTTCATGCAGAGCTAAATTCTCTCCACCAGTTATGTTTACTAATACACCTTGAGCTCCATTAATAGATGCTTCATCCAATAGGGGGCTGGAAATAGCCTGTTGAGCTGCAAGCACTGCTCGCTCATCACCTGTGGCGATGCCCGTTCCCATGATTGCTTCGCCCATATTTTTCATGATTGTTTCAACATCTGCGAAATCTAGATTGATCATACCATGTATATTGATAAGATCAGATATTCCCTTTGCTGCCTGGTGCAAAATATTATCAGCCAACTGAAATGCTTCAGGAAGAGTGGTCGACCGATCTACAATAGACATCAGTTTTTGATTAGGTATAGCAATAAGTGTATCACAGCTTTTTTTCATATCGGTTATCCCTTCTAACGCTCTATTGTACCTTTTAGGTCCTTCAAATTTGAAAGGGAGTGTCACGATACCGACAGTAAGAATGCCCATTTCGCGTGATATTTGAGCAATGATTGGAGCTGCACCGGTACCTGTTCCACCACCCATCCCTCCAGTGATAAAGGTCATATCAGCTCCTTCCAACAATGAGGTTATCGCTTCACTATCAGCTTCAACTGCATTCTTACCTACACTGGCATTAGCGCCAGCACCCAATCCTTTAGTCAAATTCTTACCGATTTGAATTTTATGTTCTGCGGGATTATTATCTAGATCTTGAGCATCAGTATTGATGGCGATGAAATCTACGCCCTGCATTCCAGATGTGATCATCCTGTTGACAGCATTGCCTCCAGCGCCTCCAACACCCACAACTTTTAGTTTTGCTTTTTGTTCTGATAAGCATTCGAATTCAAATAACATGGTTCGTCTCCTTGGTTTGTGGTTTAGAAAAGTTCTTTAAATGATTGGATCAATTTTTGAAAAAATGTATTCATACTGATATGATTTGATTGTGCAAAATCATTAGATAGAATTGGCCATAATAGCAGTCCCATCGTAGTAGAATGTATTGGAAGATCAGCAATATCAGTTATTCCATCAATATGTTTGGGAGTACCTATTCGTACACGCATACCCATTAAATCTCCTGCTAATGCTGATATGTTACTTAATTGCGCACCTCCGCCAGAGAGTACCAAACCGTATGTCAATGATTCCTTAATATCAGCACGTGATATCTCATTAATGATTAAATGAAAAATTTCCTGCATTCGGGCTTCAACATAACGAGATAATTCATGTTCGGAGATACTGCGTTTACCATCACCATTTTCTGTTTGCAAATCAAATTCTAACTTTGGTGATGATAAGGATGCTTTTGCGGATGCGTATTTAATTTTTATACTTTCTGCTTCTTCAATACTGATTTGAAGCATAACGGCGATATCATTGGTAATACTTCCTGAACCGATAGGAATTACTGCCGAATGTCGTACCGCACCGCCATGATATACCGCAATGTCAGTTGTTGATGACCCAATTTCTGCTAAAGTAACTCCTAGTTGCATTTCATCATGTTTCAGGGTAGCAATGGCAGATGCTAATGGTTGAAAAACTAGACCATTTACTTTGATACCTATTTCTTCTACACAATCAACTATATTTCTCATGGCAGATGTGGCCGCGGTAACAAGGTGGACGCGACCTTCTAATCGACGGCCGGTCAATCCTATTGGATTATTGATCTCCTTCAACGTGTCAACCGAATATTCCTGAGGAAGTGTATGCAAAATATCTCGGTCCGGAGGAAGAGAAATAGCCTGTGATAGATTAAGGACCTGGTCAATATCTGTTTCAACAATTGCCCGATCGCCTGAAACACCATTAGATCTATTACGATTTAAAGCTGCTGCTGCCTGTGTATTGAGACACCGGATATGATTTCCTGTAATAGCTAAGACAGCATTATTCACTTTAACATCGGCCATGGTTTCTGCTTCGAACAATACTTTTTCCAATTGCTCGATAAGTTGATTGCGGTGGGAAATAGAACCTTTTCGGAATCCCATCGAAGGTGTAGAACTAATCCCCAATAACTTGACGCGATTGGCATCAGGTATGATGGAACCAATAGCGCAACGGATATTAGATGAACCTATATCAATACCTACAGTTAGTTGCCGGTCTTTTCCATTACTTATAGATCTCATATTCGTTCTTTCACAATCACTTGGTTTTTATATCGCATATCCAAATAAGTAAAATCGGATAATAGCTTTTTCCCTTTAATTTTTTGTTGAAACTTCTTCAAAATTTCTATTTTTGACCAACTATGTGAATTACCCAGTGCGACACGAGTAGGATAATCAGCAAGAATAAGTACAATTTCGTTCCCATTTTCCATGGTCATTTCTGATAAGTTGTAGTATAATTCTTGATAGTTTCTTCGTAGGATTTTCAACCAGGAAATAGATTCCATGACTTTCACAGATAAAGCACGATTGCCAATTGGATATAATTCGGGAGCAGGATTATAATTAGTCAATATTGGAATAGAAAAGTCGATTAAATTGCCAATATCAGGAAGAACTACTCCATCTGAATCCAACATTACCATGGGCTCACCATTAAGAATTGCAATCGGTTTTCTCTCAGATATTTCGATTACAATAATACTTGGATATTGGTGACTGACTCGGGCCGCCTTTATATATGGATGTTCTTCCACGATTCTTTGTATATCCAATAAATTAGTTTGAATAGGTTTATTATTGGTCAAATCACCTATATGTCTTTGATATTGGTCTATATTTAAGATTGTTGCACCACGAATAACAATTTCGTCAATTGCTAAAGTACCGCAGGCTTTTGCCCATAAAAACGAACACCAGATTATTCCAATTATAGAACCAATGACCCCAATTGTCCCAAATACTGAGATCATGGGAAAACTGTATTTCTTTTTACGCGGCATATGGGTCTAATTCTGATTGACAAAACCCAATGGTTTTTACCTCAAGCTCAAGCATGACCCCATATTTTTCATAAACAGTTTTGCGAGCTAGAAAAATCAATTTGGCAATATCAGTTGCTTTGGCTGAACCATGGTTCACAAAAAAGTTGGAATGCTTAGTTGAAATCTCAGCATCTCCTATACAAGCACCTTTTAATCCAGCTTGATCTATGAGATATCCAGCAGCCAAATTAGCTCCTGGATTTTTAAAAATACTTCCCGAAGATCGAAATCGAAGTGGCTGAGATTTTTTACGTCCCTGACTGGCTTTGATTCTTTTTCCCTGTATGATTTCTGAACTGGTCTTTGGTAGCTCGAAACGAGCTAGTAATATAAATTCGTCTGGATTTAATGATGAGTATCGATATCCAAAATCTAAATTTTCTGGACTAAGGGTGTAGATTCTACCCGTCAGTTTCATAATATCAATTGATTTTAAATAATTTGATATTTCGTCCCCGAATGCTCCTGCATTCATCATTAATGCTCCACCCAAGGTTCCTGGCACACCGATAAGGCTTTCTAGGCCGGAGAGATTACGTTTAATTGATTCTTTGACAATTTTACCTAGCATTACTCCAGACTCCGCTTCTATGCAATTACCTTTAAATGTTAATATTCTTAGTGCTTTTGCTGGTGTTATTACTAATCCATCGATTCCTTGATCATTTACGAGAAGATTAGATCCTGATCCTACAAAATGAACAGGTATCTCGTTTTTTTTAGCAAATCTGAGAATTTTTGCCAAATCATCACGGTCTTTTGGTATAATATAGGCTAATGCTGGACCGCCGATACCATATGAAGTATGCTTAGACATGGGTTCATTCTCCAAAAGGGTTCCTTTTACCAATTGACGTAATTTTGAGATATGAGTCATTTCCGAATACCTGTTGTCATTTTTTCAAGGTGATTAACATATTTTTCACTATAGCGCCATATACTACCGGCACCCATGGTTAGAACCATATCGTTATCTTTTACAATATTATCCAGAACTGGGTTTAAATCTTCCAGATCAGGAACATAATGAACATTTCTGTGCCCTTGGTTAATGACTTCATTTACTATCAATTCTGCGGTAATCCCAGGTATAGGTATTTCGCGGGCAGGGTATATGTCAGTAATGATTAATATATCTGTGTTTAAAAGAGCATCTGCAAATTCGCGAAAGAAAGCCTGTGTCCTAGAAAAAAGATGGGGCTGAAAAATGGAGATGATTCGTCGGTTCCAACCATTCTTTGCAGCATCTAGGGTTGCGCAAATTTCGGTAGGATGATGTGCGTAATCGTCTACTACCATAATGTTTTGATAGTTGCCTTTAATTTCAAATCTCCTTCTTACACCTTGATAAGCATTTATTCCAGTCTGTATCTCTTGAAAGCTAAGGCCCATATCCAACCCGAGAACAACGGCGCCCAGGGAGTTCATCACATTATGTTCGCCAGGAACGTTGAGCTTGATATCTCCCAGTTTTTCTTTCTCTCGGAAAACAGAGTATGTCGATCTGTTTCGGCTAAATTGTAGATTTTCCGCTCGAAAGTCCGCATCCCGCGACCGTCCGTAGGTGGTTATGGGCCTTGTAAGTTTTGGCTTAATCTCACGTACCGTTGATGAGTCTATACAAAGAATGATTTCACCATAGAATGGTACTGACTGACAGAATTGGATAAATGCATTTTTTAGATCGGCTAAACTTTCATAGCAATCTGTATGCTCTAATTCTATATTCGTTACTATGGCAATGGTAGGCTTTAGCGATAGAAAACTGCGGTCGAATTCGTCTGCCTCGACTACAATTATTTCTCCTGCCCCTAGTTTGGCATTTGTATCCAGCGTATGAACCAATCCTCCTACAACCAATGTGGGGTCCTTTTTTGCACTTGAAAGAATCATTCCAATCATAGAAGATGTAGATGTCTTTCCGTGCGTTCCGCCCACGGCAATACTGGTTGGCTTAACATTAATCAGTTCGCCCAACATTTCCGCCCGTTTTATAATCGATATACCTTTTTGACGTGCCCGGACAATCTCCGGATTTTCTGCGGGAACAGCACTGGAATAAACTAAAACATCTGCATTGCCAACATTGGATGGATCGTGACCGATAGCTACATCAATACCTAATTTTCGTATACGTGTCACATTGTCTGAACGATTCATATCAGAACCAGTAACTTTGAATCCAAGGTTTAATAGCAATTCAGCAATTCCGCTCATACCAATTCCCCCAATACCAACAAAATGAACCCAATGAACTTTACGGAAGATCATACTGCTAACTCCATTATATGGTTTACAATATCTTTAGTGGCATTAGGTTTCCCCAATTTCTTGGAAGCAATTACCATTTGATTAAGTTCTTCTTTACTGTGAATTAAGTTCATGATAGTATGGTAAAACTCTTGGGGTTTGAGATTCTTTTCAAACAAAATCCGAGCTGCACCAGCATTTACAAGTGCTTGTGCATTTTTAGTTTGATGGTCTTCTGCAGCAGCTGCGAAAGGAATTAAAATACTGGGTTTGCCGCAAACTGTTATTTCTGATAGTGTTAGTGCTCCACTTCGGCAAATAATGAGGTCAGCCAGTTTATAGGCATTAGCCATATTGTTGATAAATGGAATCAACCTAATATTTGCACTATCCTTTTTTTTATATTTGTCATATTCCATATCACCAGTTTGCCAGAGTATTTGGATCCCTGCTCCGGCAATATTTTTTACCACCTCATTCATTATTCGATTTAAAAAAGATGACCCCTGACTACCGCCAAATAAAAATACAGTTTTTTTCTTGGGACTCAGCTTGAATTCTTTGACAGCCTTAGACTTGTTGCCAACCATAATTCCTTTACGTACAGGATTACCTGTTAATATTGTACTGTTATTTAGTTCATTCTCTGCATCCAGAAAAGCGACACATATCTTTCTGGCTTTTTCTGCAAACCATCGGGTTGTCATTCCTGGGAAAGAATTTTGTTCCTGTAATACAATCGGTACTGGTTCTTTTTTGTGGATAGCTACATATAGTGGTAGCGCACTCGCATAACCGCCTGTACCAATGACAATTCGAGGTGAAAATTCTCTGAACAGTGTTCTTAGTTTAATTAATGAATGGATAACCCGTCCCGGCAACAATATATTTCGCCCTATGCTAATAAAGTTGAACCCACGCTGCAATCCACGAATTGGCAATAGCGTATGCCAAACATCTTTAATAGGGAATACCTTAGCCTCTAATCCAAAAGTGGAGCCAACAAAATGGATGTTTGCATGAGG
>DCMX01000243.1:20584-22715 GCA_002321855.1 Fidelibacterota bacterium UBA1611
CCAGTCCCTCCGCCGGCAATTAGTATGTTCATATTACCGCGCATAACGCAAAGGACTCCATGTATTACGATTCCCGATAGTTCGTCGTGCTTGGCTGATATTTAGCAAAATGCCGATCATTGATAGATTCACAACCATTCCAGATCCTCCATAGCTCACCAAGGGCATTGGTAGTCCGGTGACTGGTATTAGGCCTGTAACTACAGCAGCATTTACGTAAGCATAAAGAATAAGATTTACGGAAATACCCACGGCTAATAACACACCAAAAGGATCAGTGCATTCTTTGGAGATTTTAATACCGCGTAGAAAAATCAATAGAAAAAGTGTCAATACTGGTACAGTTCCTAATATGAATCCTAGTTCTTCTCCGATAATGGAAAAAATAAAATCAGTGTGCGGAGTAGGAAGAATATGATTTTTTTCGATGCTACCGCCAAGTCCAACACCAAACCACCCACCATTTCCTAAACTAATGAGTGATTGGTTCAACTGATAGCCGACTCCCTTTATATCAGTTGGGTTAAAGAAAGATAATATTCTTCCTAAGTAAGAAATAATTCTTTCCATTCTGTAGGACTCACTTAATAAAATAGGAATACTGATTATTAGCCCTAAAGCAGTTGATAATGATAGTTGCGATAAATTGGAACCACCAACGTAAAGTATGGTAATCCCCAATATGCCAATTATAATAGCTGTGCTGAAATCTGGTTGAATAATGATTAAACCCATTATGATAATTAGAACTGTAAAAACTGGAAAAAGTCCCACATTAAAGCCATTTATTTTGCCTCTTTTATTATCAATAAAATATGCAATGTAAAGAAGTACAGAAAATCGAGCAATATCTGATGTTTGCACAGAAAAAGAACCAATATATAACCATCTTGCAGGACGGTTCCAGCCGTGCATGAGATAGTACCCTTTGGTGATTATAAGAAGTAGGATTGCAATAATAATTAAGTGGGGTGCAATCTTCTTTAATTCACGAAAGTCCACTATCAGAAATCCAAATAGAAATACAATTCCCAATAAAAGTCTTTTTAAATGACCTTGGAGAAACAACATATCTGTGCGTCCATTTGATTTTGCAAATGATTCATACCAGCTAGCACTATAGAGCATAACTGTTCCAATAATTGCAAGAAGCACAACATAAATGAGCAATTTTCGGTCATAATGCCGGATTGTAATATCAATTCCCATCAGTTAGCATCCAACTCATGAACCCAACTTTTGAATTGTTGACCTCGTTCCTCAAAGTTTGAGAATTGATCAAAACTAGCACAGCCCGGGGAAAGAAGAACAATATCCCCGGGAATAGCTAGATTGTGGGCAGTCGCCACCGCGTCTATAAGACTGGTTACTTGTTTCAGTCTCACCGCATCCCCAATTGCGGCGGCGATCTCCCCTCCGGCCTCTCCATAGGAGATGATGAGTTTAACATGACGTTTGGTATGTGGAAGGAGTAACCGGAAATCTGCACCTTTGTTTCTTCCCCCTAGTATTAAAACAATAGGTCTATCAAAACTTTCTATAGCGACTACAACTGAATCCAGATTTGTAGCTTTTGAATCGTTTATATAAACAATTTCATTTAAATTTTTAACATGTTCCAACCGATGCTCAACTCCAGAAAAAGACTTCATCACATCTGCAATATTTTTTTTATCAATCCCAATGTGATTTGCAGCTGTAGCTGCGGCTAACATATTCGCTAAATTATGTTTACCAGGTAATGCCAGATCGCGCATGTAAATAAAAGGTTCACCATCAGCATCATATATTTTTGTTGCATTCAAAGGAAATATTACATTTGACTGCAGTAAGCTGAATGGTAACATTTTACCGGGATAATTCTTAAGGGATTTAGATAGCTGTGGATCATCTTTATTGTATACGATGGCATCTCCTGATGTTTGGTTTTGAACCATATTTAGTTTCATAGCCACATATTCTGCCATTGTTCTGTGTCGATCAAGATGGTCAGGAGAAATATTTAGAAAAATGCCAATTATTGGTTTAAAGTGATAGATGAATTCCATTTGAAAGCTGGATATTTCCAGGATATACATTCGATTCGGGTCAGGATATTTTATTTCACCGATTATTATTTCAGAGAATGGTA
>DCMX01000218.1 GCA_002321855.1 Fidelibacterota bacterium UBA1611
CGTCTTATGTTCCTGAATATTCCTGGAGAGTGTACAATACGAATCTTTACGGAGCGTGGTGATCTTCTTAAAACGATACAACACACTGATGGGAGCGGGGATGAAGCATGGAACTCGATCACATCTTCAAGGCAGGTTATCACTAGTGGGCTTTATATTGCCCATTTTGAAACTCCAGAAGGAGAAAATGCAATTCGAAAGTTTATAATTGTTCGATAATTAAATTAATTCTCTGTTTTTTTGGATATCTTGATTGAAAAGGTTCATAAATTATTACTTAAAGATTTTATTTTTTATATATCCTGCCTTATTTTTTGTTTTATAGTATCTCCGAAGCAAGCCTATTGTCAAAGTTTTAATAAATCATATCCACCAGATCAAGCTGAAAAATATTGGTTTGAATTAGATAATGATTTACGTTTTTCAGAAGAATTCTCAATACCAGGATATTATCAAGAAGAATTGAACAGAATCGAATATCCTAGTATATCTGTAGATAATAATAATAATGTTTATGTGGCATATAATTACACATCTGACCAGGGTTTGGATGGCATCCACTTAGCTAGTTTCAATGATTCAAATGTTCTATATGATGAGATAATCAATGATGAAAATTCAGTGCAATATTTAAAAAGCAATAGCAAAATTGATTGGAATGAACCTATTCAAGTTAGTTCGACCAGAGGATTAGAATACCGCCCTCGAATCACAATAAACAAAAATGATACGGTCTGGATTGCTTGGTGTGGCAAAAGAACAAAAGGTTGGAATATTTTTGTACGTTCTTTCTTCAAAGGACAGCTTGGTGAGGAAATGAAGATCAGTGATCAAGGTAATAATAATTTTAGACCAGTGATCTTGGCAGATAAGAAAGGCAGGGTTTGGGTAGTATGGGAAAGAGGGTCTGAACAAAAGAATATTGAAATAGTCGCTAAATATTTCGATGATGGTAGGTGGTCCAAAGAATTAATTGTTGAAGCTCGAGCTGGTTATTCTTATCGACCAACCATTGTCGAAGGTGAGAACGGGGATATTTGGTTTGCTTGGGATTTTACATTAGGTCATAACACAGATATATATATTCGACAATTTAGGAATGGAAAATTTTCAGAGTCCATTCGAGTTACAAATCACCCAGCTATTGATTCTAAAGCCTCTATTGAATGGCACGATAAAAAATTATGGGTTGCGTGGGCCACTAATCGTAGAGGAATTGATGATTGGGGAGTGATTCGGTATACAAAGCTCAGAGCCTTCAATGGTCGCGATTGGTATGAGCTGGAAGATCAGTTAAGTATTGATTTAAATAATCGTAGTGAAACACAGTCTTACGAATTTCCCACTTTGACCTTTGATTCATATGGAAGGCTATACATTTTTAACAGACATGATCATGTTTTTAGTGGTGTATACTATGAAGGCAGCAGTTGGAGTAGTATATGGTTCCTTGATGGAGTTTATTGGGGTCAGCGCGGTTTTTATGTTCACACAGCATGGGCATCAAATAATCAGTTGTGGTTAGCTCGCCGAGGTCGGGAAACTATAGATTTCCAGAAAATGGTAAGGATAGACCCAAGTAAGAAAAAGATTCGACTCAAAAAATATATTCCCATTTCCTATCCGAAAACATTGAAAGTAGTTGAAGAATATGGTCAACGTGGCCCAACGAAACATGGTAGCTATCATGTTTACTATGGCGATATTCATGTTCATACGGCCTACTCTGATGGATCTGGTAGTATTGATGAGTTGTATAATCTTTACAAGAATATTTATCATTTAGATTTTTTAGCAATAACGGAACATGATGCTTTAGGTAAAAAGAACAACCGATTATCTCCTAGTGAGTGGGCATACATAAAATCTTTAAATGAATTATATAACCAGCCGGGAAAGTTCGTTACTATTAATGCATATGAATGGACCCACTCCACTTGGAGCGGTAAACAGGATACTACGGTTGAGATAGGACACAAAAATGTTTATTTCAAGGGTGGCGAAGAAAGTCCACTTTTCTCACATTTTAGTGATAAGGGAAAGGATGCTAGATCATTGTTCAATACACTCCATAGTTATAATGCATTGGCCTTTCCACATCATCCACCTTGGTCTGGTATTACATGGGAGGACCATGACCCTGATATTGAAACTAATTATGAAATTGTGTCAATTCATGGTGCTAATGAGTATATGGGAAACCTTCCTATTCCTCATCGGGGAGGAAAACCTGGTACTTTTGCCCAAGATGGACTTGAAAAAGGTGCAAAAATCGGTTTTGTTGGTGCCTCTGATTCTCACGGTCTCTATTATCACTCTCATGAAGGTTGGCGTGAAGACCCATATAAGGGAGGTTTGACAGGTATTCTTTTATTGGACTCTCTGAATAGAGAAAATATCTGGGACGCACTTCGCAATAGGCGTAATTATGCGACATCAGGTGAGAAATATTTTATTGATTTTACAATCAATGGTCACCCCATGGGCAGTTCAATTAGTATACAAGATCCACCATTGATCTCATTTGAGGCCATTTCTGATAAAATTATTTATTCATATGTTATTCGCAATAATAAAGAATTATTTGTATCAGGGAAGATTGGTGGTCCGTACTATAGATATAAAGGGTTAAAAGATGAAACGATCTTACCCGGAGAGAACATATATTATTTAAAAGTGTTATACAATGATGGTACGATAGCTTGGTCCAGTCCAATTTGGATTAATTATATTCCCCAATAGATAAGTTATATGGATTATTTTCATAAAACACTATCCCATTTAGAAATGATTACATCCAATCTTTATTATTTGAATAAATATCATGTTATGTAGATCAATAAAATCAAGTTTTTGTAGAAATTCATTTGTTATTTGCATCATTTTTTTAATTGCAGTAGATATCCCTATTGCTGGTATTACGGGTAAGATTATTGGTGCAGTCATTGATGCAAATACCGGTGAACCTATAGTAGGTGCTAATATCCTTGTTAAGGATACGTTTGTTGGCTCTTCAAGTGATGATAATGGTTATTATGTTATTATAAATATTTTGCCAGGATTCTATAATGTTGAATGTTCGATCATTGGCTACAAAAACTATACTGTTCGGGATGTGCGTATTGAGATTGACCAAACCACTACTCTTGATTTTATTATAGAGCCTGAGATCATTGAAGGTGAAACAGTAGTAGTTGATGCATTAATGAAGGTTATTAGAAAAGATGTTGCTGCAACACATTCAAGTATTAATTCTCAAACAATTGAAGAATTACCTATTGGCAGTATTAATGAGATTTTAGCTTTTCAAGCTGGAATTACAAAAGAAATAGGCGTACGAGGAGGAAGTTCTGACCAGACAATGTTTATGGTAGATGGTGTCGTGCTAAGACAAGAAAGAAATAATTTGCCGGTTACAGCTCTTCCATTAAGTGCGGTGCGAGAAATTTCTGTTCAAACAGGTGGATTTAGCGCCGAGTATAATAATGTTCGTTCCGGCGTGGTAAATGTTGTAACCAAAGAAGGCCACCCAAAGAATTATAGTGGTACCCTATCAATAAGGCAAAGTTCACCCAGCCCCAAACATTTTGGAATTTCTCCTTATGATAGAAACTCCTTTTGGCTTCGACCATATTTGGATCAAGATGTGTGTTGGACAGGCACTGATAATGGTCAGTGGGATGAATATACACAAAGGCAGTATCCCAGTTTCGAGGGTTGGAATTCAGTCTCTGAAGCATCGCTCTCTGATGATGACCCTGAAAATGATATTACACCAACAGCTGCGCAACAAATATATATATGGGAACATAGGAAAAGAGGTTATATCAAAAAACCAGATCAGAATATTGATCTTGGGTTTGGCGGACCCATACCATTCATAGGACAATACTTGGGAAACCTCCGCTTCTTTTTTTCATATCGCAATTTTCAGGATATGTATTTAATGCAACTATCTCGTGATGGATTATATGATAATAGTTCTTTACTAAAAGTCACATCTGATATATCCAAGACAATGAAGTTTTCAATTTTAGGACTTTATAATCAAATACAAGCGACTACGTCATCACGTTCTGGTGGGACCTCATATATGAATGATGTTTTTGATGTAGCTAGTGAAATTGATAGAAAAGGATTTACCGTACCATGGAGGATTTACACTAACACATACTGGAGTCAGACATCCAGCAGTTATGATTTAATTTCTGCAAAGTTCTCTCATTTAGTAAACCCTAAAACCATGTATGATCTGCAGTTAAAAAAATTTACAATACAATATGATACGGGCCCCAGTAGGCATAGAGATAATACTAAACAATATGAAATTTTCTCTGGATACTTTGTTGATGAAGCCCCTTTTGGGTTTGAAGAGGATCCAATATTTGGGATTGATGGAATGGGAATGGGAGGTTCTGTCAGCACTTCGCGTGATTCGAGCAAATTCATTACCTATTCTTTAAAGTTTGATTTCACTAATCAATTGAACATGACAAATCATATTAAAACCGGGATAGAACTGATTTATGATAGTTTCAATATGAAATATGGTATGGTTAATAAAGCTTTACCTGAAGGTAATTTTTTTAATATATCCAATGGTAGTCCATTTAGAATCAGTAGCTATTTTCAAGATAAAATGGAATATGAAGGTTTCATTCCAATACTTGGTTTAGTTATCGATTATATTAATCCAAATGATAAATGGTATCAGGTTGATAGTTTCTCAAGAGAGTTTTTCTCATCAAATTACAATGATGCTAATGAAGATATTTTTAAAGGTGAGAAAGCAAAACATAAACTTTATTTAAGTCCTCGCCTGAGTATTTCCCATCCAATAACCGTCAACTCCAAATTCTACTATAATTATGGACATTATAGACAAATACCATCTAATGAAAATATGTATAGAATCCAAAGATCATCTATAAATCAACTTGATTATTTGGGTGACCCAACGCTTCCTTTATCAAGAACTATCTCTTATGAACTTGGGTATGACCATTCAATTAACGATAATTATTTATTACATTTTTCAGCATATTACAAGAATATTGATAATCAGGAAGACTGGACACAATACATCAGTGTAGATGGGAAAGTGAATTATAGTAAACTAACTGCTGATAACTATGAAGATATACGAGGATTTGAATTCTTTATATCCAAGCTATATGGTAAATGGTTAAACGGTAATGTGAACTACGAATACAGAGTAGGCACTAATGGATATTTCGGGGTAAAAAAGATCTTTGAAAATCCGTCAGACCAAAGAGAATATTTACGTTTAAATCCATATCAAGAGAAACCACGTCCTATTCCAAGGTTTAAAGCAAATATCAGTTTTCATACTCCAAATGAATTTGGTCCGTATATCTTTAACTCGAGACCTTTTGGAGGTTGGTTATTCAATTTAATAGGTGGATGGACAGCGGGTCATTGGTTTACTTGGAATCCGAATAATATCCCGGGCGTATCATACAATGTTCAATGGAGTGATCAAAATAAGTTGAACCTAAAAATCTCCAAGACATTCCAGTTCGAAACTGTTAAAATAAAATTTTATACAGATATATTTAATTTATTTAATATTAAATACTTATCGGGTGAAAGCTTCTATGATATGGATGATTATAATTATTATTTTTATTCCTTGCACATGCCAGATGAGATTGCCTCAAACTTAGGAGATTCAGGGTCACCTTATCCAAATATTCCAGGGAATGATCAACCAGGAGATTATAGGGAAGAAGGAATTGATTTCATACCGATGGAATGGGTGACAAATATACAAAATGTGGTCAGTCCTAATGAGAGACCAATTTATTTTGATGCTTCTTCGAATAAGTATTACCAATGGAATTCAACTTCAGGTTGGTTTGTAGCAGACAGTCAATATCTGCAATATGCACTTGATAACAAAGCTTACATTGATATGCCAAATCAATCATTTTTCTCATTCTTAAATCCTCGTGATATATTTTTTGGAGTGACAATTTATTTTGATGTCAAATAATGAAATTAAATTATCAATGAATTCAATAAAAAAAATACCTGGTCATCAGATTGTCGTTCTTGTTATGATAAATATGCTCACTGTATTAGAACCACTTTTTTGCGATGAGACTAAATGGCTGGCCATAGGTTCACTACATAGTTGGTATTCCAGTGCTGGATGTGAGATTGAAATTGGACGTACGCATCAAGTGGCAGAACAACAAGATGGTTTAAGATGGCCCGCATTATACAGATGGCAGGATTGCCAAGTTGCGAAGGCTTTGTGGATAGGAACTACGAATTTCAATGATCTAATTGTAGATAAAGCATTCGACCATAAGGTGGTCCATGTTGGGCCTAGAGGTCCAATTGATGAAAATAATGAATTTATGAGTTCAGATTTTATACTATTTGGGAAATTCCCACATCCTACAGTAATCGTAGATGGATTACAAGCATCTCATACTATTAATATGGATAAAGTTGATGTATTTGATGAAGATTTAAAAACAGATAGAATGCTATATAATATCGTGAATACATCTATTGGTATCACAATGACACGAAAGATCTATGCATCTAGCAAACAGTACCATGATAATTATTTTATTCATGACTATATCTACAAAAATACTGGTATTTATAATAAGAATGGTGATACACACAACCAAACTTTAGAGGGACTGATAATATTTTATCAATTTCGCTTGGCCCCATCTAGAGAAATCGGACTGGGTGGTTTGCAAACTTTACCTCAAACGGCTTCATGGGGACATAATACTATGAATCATGTTTATCATCCATTTTATGGGGATACTTTAAGGGGTTTCTTATCATATCATGGTCGTCATTCCCAAGCAACCTTTGATAATATTGGCGGTCCGAATATCAGTGGGGACGGTCATTTAGGTGCAGCCCAATTTCCAGGTGTGGTGGTATTACATGCTGATGTATCAGCTACAAACAAGAATAACGATTATTCTCAACCTTCATCTACCCCATTTTTAGATTCAGGTTCTGGTATCACTAGAGATAATAGCCAGTTCAATGAAGTTCTAATGTCCGAGGAATATGCACTAATGAGTTCGGGCCATCCAGACCTAACACATGATGAGGCTGTCGGGGATGAATACCCGGATCAATGGCAACCCGTTTCACAATCCGGAAAAAGCCAGTGTTTAGGTTTTGGTCCTTACGAATTAAATCCGGGTGACAGTATTCGTATTGTTTTCGCAGAGGGGGTCAATGGGATCAATCGTAGTCTATGTTATCAAATTGGCTCACAATGGCTCGAAGGTTTGTCATCGTACAATATGCCAGATGGTAGCAGTACAAACAATGCGGATGAATTTAAAAATGCTTGGGTATTCACAGGTGTGGACTCGATATTAAAAACATTTGATCATGCTACAAGGAATTGGGAACTGGATTTTAGTTTGCCTGAATCACCACCTCCGCCAAATGTCTTTGAGGTTACTTCAGGGGGAAATGGGATCAATCTAAAATGGTCGAATAATGCTGAATCATGGCTAAACTTTTCTGGGTATAAAATCTATCGATCCATTCATAAACCTGACACCACATTTGAATTGATATTTGAATGTGGTTTGGGTACGGATAATCCCATTGTTAACGATTACTTTGACAATACTGCTAAGAGAGGGTTCCAATATTATTATTATATTTTAACTTTCGATGATGGAAGCAGTAATATTATTGAATATGGTGTTCCCATGAGAAGCAATTTGTTTTGGACGAGAACCAATGAACCAGCATTCTTGCGTCGTCCACCTGGTGAGAACCTATCGGACATTAGAATAGTTCCGAATCCATACCATATCAAGGCAAGAAACTTACAGTTTGGTGAAAGCGGACCTGATCGAATTATGTTTTATAATCTGCCAGGTTTTTGTACAATAAAAATTTTTACTGAAAGAGGCGATTTAATTAGTATTATAGAACATGATAATGGAAGTGGAGATGAAGCATGGGATTCATTAACTTCTTCAAGGCAGGTTGTTGATAGCGGGGTATATATAGCACATATTGAAACACCCACCGGGGAAAGCACTGTTCATAAATTTGCAGTGGTAAGATAAATTTAATATATAATTATGAGAAAGATCTATTCCATTAACTGCCTAATTTTTTTATTGATTACAGGATGCAATGTTTTGCTGGAAGATTATCAAGATGAAACATTCACAATGGATGAGAATGATGTAGCGGCTTGTAATATTTTTGGTGCTGATTCATTATCGGTAGGCAGAATAATAGATGGCCTAATGGATACGAGCTTTACTTCTCGTGCCGATAGCATTTCCTTTATTTTGCAGGATTCGTTGAAGGTGGTCACGGTCAGTGAAGATCATCCATGGCAGATCACCCTGGAATCAGATACGAGTTTTATGGTCCTATCTCTTCCTTCTGTCTCATTGAACACGAACATATATATCAACGACCCGATCAGTATTCACGTTTATTCTACAACAGGTCAGGCCTTAGAGCCAG
>DCMX01000026.1 GCA_002321855.1 Fidelibacterota bacterium UBA1611
GAACTATCCAAGATACCTATATTATTCGATGCAGATATAGAAAAAGGACTAAAAGAAAGGTTCCCATCTGGAACGGATCTGCCACCAATGATGGCGATAGCAGCCACAGGGAATCCCCAAAATGCATACGATGCAGGAAGAATTTCTGGATTAGAAGCACGCGCAGTTGGCATTCATTGGAATCTTTCCCCAGTGGTAGACGTAAATAATAATCCAGAGAATCCAATAATCAATACTCGTTCTTTTGGAGAAGACCCGGACCAGGTCAGTGAATATGCTGTACATTATATTCGAGGTATCCAGGAGTCTGGGGTTCTATCGACAGCTAAACATTTTCCCGGACATGGGGACACAGAAACAGATTCCCATTCATCATTAGCTAAGATCCCCAGTGATTCTTCTCGGCTTTGGTCCTTAGAATTAAAGCCTTTTCAGGCTGTTGTTAATTCTGGAGTTGATGCTGTCATGGTCTCACATGTGCATGCGCCGGACTACCAGCCTGAAGCGGATGACCCTGCCACCCTATCCAAATTCTGGGTCACAGATATTCTCAAGGAAAAGATCAATTTCAATGGGGCCATCATCACAGATGGCATGGGAATGGGTGGTATCACCAAAAATTATTCAGATGAATTCGCACTCTTAAAGGCCGTGCAGGCCGGATGTGATATAATCATCCAAAATTATGATTTTCAAGGTTCCATCGATGCGATTGAAAAGGCAGTTCTGAATGGCCAGATCTCTGAAGAGCGAATCAATGAATCTGCCCTCAAGATGCTGAAAATGAAGCAGAAGGTCGGGCTAAACATCGACCGGTTTGTGAGTTTGAACAATATGCTCATGAGTTTAGGGCAAGATAAGAATAGAGATACTTCTGAGCGTATAGCTGCCGAATCAATTACCTGTTTGAAGGATGATAACGATCTATTGCCTTTAAAGGTCAATAGCAGGGATACATTATACATAATTGATATCTATGATGAAGAACACAAACACTCACTCTCATCCGTTACCAGTGAGATCATTAGATCTGGGATTCCTATCAAGGCCTTCCAAGTGGATGAATCAGATTCCAAAATGGTCCTAAATGCTATATCAAATAATATTCCTGAAAATAGTATGATATTGATCAATGCTTTTGTGAGTCCGAAGGCATGGAAAGATCGAATATTCCTTCCGAATGATGAAACAGAGTTTGTACGTAATGTCGTAAGCAGGTCTACAAAGGTCATTCTTGCCAGTCTTGGCACACCATATCTGCTTCAGGAATTTCCGCAGGTCAGCACCTATCTTTGCGCGTATAAAGGAACATATTTAATGCAAATAGCTTTAGCAAATGCGTTATTAGGCAAAGAAAGAATATCCGGCCGGTTACCTGTTTCGATCCCAGGTCTGGCGGTCAGGGGGAGTGGTATGGATATGGAAAAAATAAATGATCTAATAGTAAAAGAAGAACCTGAACCGGGCCCAGAATTATTGCGTGATCTACCTGTAAGCGTTGGTGCAGATGTAATAGAGCTTAATAAATTGATGGAAACCGCGATCACTGATAATGCCTGGCCGGGCGGAGTGCTTTTAGCAGCAAAAGAAGGTCGAATTTTTTATCATCAGGGCCATGGCAATCATACATATGAAAAAAAGACCCCTGTCCGTTCCAGTGATATCTTCGATCTGGCCTCTATAACCAAAGTAATTGCTACCACATCGGCTGTAATGAAACTTTTTGACCAGGGGAAATTAGATCTGGACAAAACTGTGGTATCTTATCTTCCAGAGTTCAAGGGTGAGCAATCAAGGTATTTCAAGCACAAGGGGTCCATTACTATCCGTCATTTACTGACTCATACTTCTGGTCTACCACCGTTCAAACGTTATTTCACGATGGATGGGAAAATACAGACACGCTTGGATAGTGTGTTTAACACCGAACCCATCTATGGCCTCGGCGATTCGACCGTTTATTCGGATGTGGGTTTGATCACATTGGGGAAACTTGTTGAAAGAATCAATGGATCATCACTTGATGAATTTGTTGATTCACTTATCTTCAAACCACTTGGTATGAACACGACTTTTTTCAATCCTCCAAAAGTAAAACTTCATAGGATCTTGCCTACGGAGATAGATCCTAATGGGAATTCTATCCATGGATATGTTCATGATGAGAATGCGTATAGTTTGGGTGGGATCACTGGCCATGCAGGCCTGTTCTCTACAGCAAAGGATCTATCTATCTTTTCACAGATGATGTTGAATGAGGGATTATACGGGTGGACACGGATCTTTAAGTCCAGTACAGTGGAACTATTTACCGAAAGAGCAAACGTAGTAGAAAAAAGTTCACGCTGTCTTGGTTGGGATAGTCCGGAGGGCGAAGCATCTGGCGGAGTATTCCTTAGTGATTCCAGCTTTGGACATAATGGTTTTACCGGTACCTCACTTTGGGTCGATCCGGAGAACGAGATGATCGTTATCTTATTAACGAATGCTGTACATCCGGACCGGGAGATGAAAAATCCGAAATATTTTGAGTGGCGACAACGTAT
>DCMX01000057.1:0-313 GCA_002321855.1 Fidelibacterota bacterium UBA1611
TTCGAATTCTTTCCGCTTGGAAAGGGATAATTCGTTTTCGATGTATTCCGAGATTAAATCTTCAAATTGGTAGCGATTCATCAATATTTTTACTCCTATTTTATCTTAAGTCTTTCAGATCGACCTGCAATTGCAAGCGCGCCCTGTTAATTCTTGATTTGACTGTCCCCAATGGAACATTAACAATACTACTGATGTCGTCATAAGAAAGTTCCTGAATATCCCTTAAAATGATCACTGTTTTGAAATGTTCCGGTAATGCATGAATGGCAGCCTGGATTCGTTTTTCTGCGAATTCGCTTTGTACTTCCTG
>DCMX01000057.1:734-1752 GCA_002321855.1 Fidelibacterota bacterium UBA1611
TCCGTGTTGGCAAGATTTCGAGCAATGGTATAGATCCATGTGGAAAATTTAGCGATCTCACGATAATAATGTTTTTTCACATACAATTTCAGCATGGTGTCTTGCACCACATCTTCTGATTGTTCCCTATCACCAAGAAATTGGAAAACAAAATTGATCAATCTATCCCGAAATCGATTCACTAGTTCGATATACGCATTTTCATCACCAGCTTGGAAGCGAGCGATCAATTGTTCATCTGTGTAAACAAAAGGTGCTTTTTGTTTATCCAATGACATGTCCGATAAATTGAATGAGTTCTGTTTCATCATTACTGTAACTTGTTTTTTGCCTTTTATCAATATTACCTAATTCATTTAAAGCACATTCCAATTTTTCCTGTGAAAATCCGCGGGCATACTTTGGAATTTGCTTCTTTACCGATGGCGGTATTGGCATATAACCACGCGGTTCCCCTAAAGTTCCATTATTCATTTTAGCAAAAAGCATTTCCTGGAAAAGAGTTGTGAGGGGATAAATAAGTGAAATCATGGTATCATTTGATGTGATGATGGTCTTTCCCAATGTTATGGCTTTATCGTAATCTTGTCCTCCCAAAGCTTGCAGGAATTCCCATCGCTGCCGGTCCCGCTTCCAACCAGAAAACATATCAATATCTTCCGAATTAATGGTATCCCTATCTCCAGTCCAAAGGCACACTTTTTCAATCTCATTATTCAGATGTGCCACCGAATCACCAGCCATTTCTACCATAACATTCACGACACTGGAGTGAGCCAATTTTTCCCGTTCCTTAAAAAAGAAATTTGCCCATTTTTTCATATCCTGTGCATATGGCGTTTGAACGTCAATAATACTGATGATTTTTTCAATTTGAGTTAAATATTTGGATTTGGCCATCCAATCATCATTAATCAGTACCAAAATATGATTTTCCATAGGGGATTTACAATATTGTATTAAATCATCAATTGGTCTCCCCTTCAACTGCTGAGGGTTTCTTAAAACAAATAGTTTT
>DCMX01000057.1:2107-3104 GCA_002321855.1 Fidelibacterota bacterium UBA1611
GAGACGATCCATTATCTCCTTCCCCTTCATATCATCTGGAAGCATAAGTGTTTGATCCTTATCTGAATCACCGAAAAAAGTTTCTGATACTTTCTGAATAAAAAAAGTTTGAAGGAATTGGTCATTTCCTTTTAGAAAATAAACTGGGTGAATATTCCCAATCTTCAAATCATTGATAGCGTCTTTAACTTTCATTTTGGGTCTGTAAACTCACAATATAAACAGCAAGGAATGCAAAAATAAAACTCGAAAGTCTTTCAGTAACCAAAGCCTTTAATGCAGGAATGTTTGCCCAGATGATCGTGGTGAGAAATCCCACCAATAAACCGGCGATGATGCCCTTGCGCGTAGTCTTTTTCCACCAGAGCGCCATAACCAAAGCAGGGCCAAATGCTGAGCCTAATCCACTCCAGGCATAACTAACCACGCCAAAGATCTTTTTGCCTTGAATTTCTGAAAATATGGCAATTCCGTACGCTGCCAAACCAAGAACAACAATCATGATCCTACTCAATTTTACCAGAACTTCCTGAGAGAGATCTTTCCCAAGATATTGATGATAAAAATCTTCCGTGACGGCCGAGGTAGACACCAGCAATTGTGAATCTGCAGTAGACATCATGGCTGCAACAGCGCCTGAAATAAAGAGCCCTGCAAGAACAGGATGTAGCAGACTTTTGGCTAAAATCGGCATGGATTGTTCCGGATCCACAGTAAGAAAGTATTCCGGGCCAAAATAGACCAATGCTACAAGTCCCACTAAAAATGCACCTGTTATTCCCGGCAAAGCCCAAGCAATGGCAATTTTTCTCGCTACTTTTACATCTTTGGAACTCCGGATTGCCATATATCGAATTACCAGATGGGGTTGACCAAGATATCCTAATCCCCAACTTAATCCACCCAATGCAGTTATGAGTGCCGCAAAGCCATCTTTACCGCCAAAAAAGGAACCGTTATTATTATTAAAAACCGAATTCGCAGCCGCTAAACTGTC
>DCMX01000024.1:0-138 GCA_002321855.1 Fidelibacterota bacterium UBA1611
ACTAAATATGCACAAATAAGCACCCAAACGCATAGTCATTTGGCAATATTTGGCAGTGGCTCACTACTGGCTGAAACAAATAAAGGCACTGCAATAGTGCCTTTTCACGAGGAGTACCCGGGGCCGGACTCGAACCGG
>DCMX01000024.1:326-1352 GCA_002321855.1 Fidelibacterota bacterium UBA1611
ATTTTACACTAAATATGCACAAATGAGCACCAGTATGCATAGACATTTGGCAATATTTGGCAGCGGCTCACTACTGGCTGCTATAAATAAAGGCACTGCAACAGTGCCTTTTCTCGATGAGTACCCGGGGCCGGACTCGAACCGGCACGGCTTATACAGCCAACGGATTTTAAGTCCGTAGTGTCTACCAATTCCACCACCCGGGCAAGATCGGAAGAAAAGTAGATAGTTGAGTGCCTAAAAGAGGCGTCGGCCGGATTCGAACCGGCGAATAACGGTTTTGCAAACCGGCCCCTTAGACCGCTTGGGTACGACGCCATGAACATTTGTCATGATTTCTTCAGCAAAATTTACGCTATCCACCCAGGTCGAACAATCCGCCTTTTTCATTAAAACCTGCCATAGTTCAATTAAATTCTATCATGGACCTGCCACGCATTAACATGTACGAACGATTACGTGATTTCTTTGTTCCTTCTGCAGTACTGGATGATATATTCTCAAAAGAAGATGATATTAGTATCTTGGAGGATGCATGGAGATCACTCTTAGGTGATGGGCTGTCTGAGGACGAGACCGCACAAAAGATAGCAGAACTGGTCTTTAAAGAAACTGAGATAGACCCTGGTCAGGGTCTTGAAGAAGAAGAAAAATAATTGACCTGGAACATTGGGGGGCCCGGTTCCGGTACAACCTCGAACTCCTTTCCACTATAGACCTCCATTATCAGAGAATCCAGTATAGGATAATTGTTATTTACAAGCGAAACAGGCTCCACACCTAATGCCAGACTATCCAAGATAAGATCACACACCCGTATCGTGCTGACACGCAGGTATCCTTCCCTCATATCCTGCCAAAGCTTCGGGCTGGCGTCCATTTTACTCTCAAGGAGTAGAACCTGATGGTAAACGATCTTTTGCATTTCATCAGAGGGACCCTTACCTGATAGGGTCGACAAAAAGAATGCTAATGTGAGGATCTTTAATGATCGATCAACGATAACTATAACCCCATACTCTTGAG
>DCMX01000024.1:1733-3823 GCA_002321855.1 Fidelibacterota bacterium UBA1611
TCTTCTGTGCCGCCCTTTTCAAGAATGATCTCCCGATATCTCATACCGGTCCTCGCATCCATGATACCATTCTGTTCAAAAATGGAGAACATATCGTGAGCATATACTTCCGACCATTTATACCCATAGTATGCTGACCCATACCCATTCAGGTGACCGAATGCTGCTTGCATATGGGTTCCACTTTGGAACGGGTAGAGTGTCAACTCATTCTGCAGTCTCTCTACTATCTCTGTTGTTGAGCCATCCTTGTCAGGGTCGTACCCATCATGTAGGGTAAGATCCAGGACACCGTAGAATATCTGCTGAAGGGCTTTTGTGCCTGAGTTCACATTCTTTGCAGCGACCATCTTATCCAGCAAACTGTCCGGTATGGTCTCCCCGGTCTGATAGTGCTGAGCGAACAGGCTCAGGGGTCCCTTTTGCCATACCCAGTTCTCCAGCATTTGAGATGGGGCCTCTACGAAATCTCTAGCGACAGAGGTACCCGCATAGCTCATTAATGGCGCTCTTGTCAACACCCCATGCACTAAATGACCAAACTCATGAAAATAGGTTTCCACATTATCGTGGGTAAGTAGAGATGGTTCCAGGTCCGATGGTTTTGGAAAATTACAGACAAGGGCGGTCGCTGGTCTCTGGTAGCCATTCCTTGTCATTTTACCCATCGTTACAGAGAAGGCTGCAGCATGGCTGTACTTGTTCGCCCTTGGGAACATATCCAGATAGAAGCTACCGATCAGTTCATCGGTGGACCCATCAAATACCTCGTACATCAGAACATCATCATGCCAGACCGATGGATCCTTAACTTCCTTGAAACTGATATTGAATAGCGTTTGATAGATCGTGAAAAGCCCCTGGGTCACATTATTGAACTCGAAATACTTTTTTACTTCCTCGGAATCAAGATCGAAATCTTTCTTTAAGACCAAATTCTCATAATAGCTTGCTTCCCATGGTCCTATTTTTGTTGCGACCTCTTTATTCCTCTCAGATTTGATCTTGAGCATGATACCAACATCAGCTTCTGCCTTCTTTCGTACTTTGGTGATCAGATCCTTTTCAAATGCCCATACATTCTCAGGGGTCTTTGCCATACGATCCTCTGTACGATATTCAGCATAGGATCTGTATCCTAACAAAGATGATAGTTGATCCCTTTTTCTTATGATATCATCCAATATCCCAAGATTCGATTCCTTTGCACGGTTATTATACCTGAAACGCAATTCTTTTCTAGATCTATCAGACTCCGCCAACTTAAAATATGGACCGATCGATGGGTACGACATGTCAACAGCATATCTTCCGTCTTTTTGAAGTCGTTCCATCTTATACACTTTCGGGAGCCCTCTCATCTCATCTTCAGAAAGGAAGAGAGTATCCTGATAGTCTGCGATATTCTTACTGAATGCCAGCCCAAGATCTGAAAGAGAATTGAATAACGCCTTGACCTTATTCCTTTTCTCATCACTCAGTGCAAGACCGCTTCTCCGAAAATCACGTATAGTATCATCCAGGAATTTTTTCTTATACTCGATTAAATTCTCTCCTTCATCGGTTGCAGAATAATCTAAAACGGCATTGTACAGGCCCTTGTTCAGTGCGAGATCTGTCATGTATTTCTCGATCTTCCGGCTGGACTCCAAACCTTCATCACGTATCTTCTCATCGGTATGGGTTGAGCTCATTAGATATCCCGGGCTCCACACCATCTCGATAGTTGCATAGATATCATCGATCTTCTCCAAGGTGTTCTCAAAGGTACGGTCCTTTTTATCGACCCTTAATATCTTTTGCAATATCTCTTCTGCGTTTTTGAGGACCACCTCTGTAGCATCCGCAATATCTCCTTGTCTCAGGTTCTCAAAATCATATACTTCATTGAATTGAACTAAGAGGACGTTCTTGGTACCTTGAGTTGTAGTACTGGTACATTCCCATTGTGACCCTGCCAGAAGCACCATGAGCATCACTGTTATTGAATTTTTCATGAATAATATTCCTATTTGATATTAGATCTTTTAATCACTTTTAGGTTTAGATGAAATAAGAAGACCGAGAAAATAATAAAATATCACTGCACC
>DCMX01000024.1:4224-6866 GCA_002321855.1 Fidelibacterota bacterium UBA1611
CCTGATCTGTTGTATCACTTCTTCTCCGCCTGCCTTTGAACAATTTTTTGCAGTTCTATAATAGTGCATAAGATCTTTTAGCGGTACTGCTTTGACACCATGCTTCCTTGCGTAAGCTATAACAGGGTCTGCGCATGGATTCTTTGCTGGTTCTGTTTTTTGAGGTTCATTGCCAAAACATATGGAAAAGAGCAATAAGACTCTGATACAACGATTCATCGAAATGCATAGATCAGTTTAAGTGAGAATACTGGTATGTCAGTGATCGTCAGGTCAGGCCCTTTGACCCTTTTACCTTGGAACCGCCATCGATCCTTATCGTAACTGTTATTGATAAAACCAGCCTTAAGATCAAGACCCAGCCATGGCCGCGTATAATAGCGTACACCGATCATTCCAGAATAACCGAACCAGTCTGATTTCATATTATTATCTGAGGCTACCTGCTCTAATGGATCCTCATCGCCAAAACTGTTGAACAGGTCATTCCAGTCATCGGTGATAGTGCGGCCCCCGGATCCACCAGAAGATGGTTTGGTCTCCAGGGTGATCTTCCCGCGCCCCCAGATAGGAGTGAGCGTGAAATTCAGTTCTATCTTAGGTCTCAAGCGGAAAAAGGTCTCCAGTGGGAACATCCGATATCTCATGGAACGATAAAAAACAGGTTGACTGGTCTCGAATCCATCAAGCCTACCAAGGTCAAAGGATGTCAGTGAATTATAGCCGACCCTTGCATTGCTAAAGAACTCATAATATGCACCCACATTCCATAAAATATTCCTATTGATGAAATTACCTGCAGGAAAAGGAACAAGCTCGTTATCGTCAAAACCTGTCATGGTTGGTTCATAAAAACCAATGCCTATATCAAGACTGATCTTGGGCTGACCGCATAACGGAAACAGGGTAATAAGCAATAAAATGCATTTGCAGAGTAGAATTTGACACTTCATTAGAGTATCGTAATTTACATCCCGTGAAACGAATCTCAGGAATATTCATCATTCTTTCAACAATCTTGACCGGGGATTCCCTGGATACTGACGTGAACCACGTGATCGTTGACCATAAAGGGAACTCTATCGTCGCTATTATCGATTCGATGGACCTCGATGCCATTTATTACAAGTTAAAAGACCAAGTGGACCCACAGACCATCGATATTGATAAGGCTTATTTCATATACAACGATTTTGATAGGATATACCATTATGATTGGAGCTATTACGAGAATATTCGGCGCATAAAAAATAGGACCGGAAAAATGATCACCATTCATAATGATACCATTGACTTCAAGAACATAGAATTCACTGGGAACCAGATCTTTCCGGAAATATTAGTAGCAAGCACTAATGATACATCATTCTATATGCCCATGTTAGATATCTATAAGATCCAAACTGATTATTCTATAATGCAATACGCCGCTGAACGCGGATTCTGGTATTCTTTCAATTCTTTTATTCTGTCCGCGGCCCTGGATACCCGTTTGAAATGGGACGTCGATCGCCGATTCTCACCTCAGGTATGGGACCAATATAATGATCTACTTCCTGCGATCAACATACTTGGTAGAGAACCAACGGGAGCACACTATGCCTCGGTATCCTATCTTATACCCTTATCTGTGTTAGGCTCAATGCTCTGGGATATATGGAAAGATAAACGTTCATTCTATTTTCACCCCATAGAAAAAGATGTACCATACCCTAGAAACATGTACGTATTCTCTTTGAAGCATATAACCGAAGCTTTTATCGTTAAAACATTTCGAAGGATCGAAAGGACCAAAATAGGTGGAATATTGTTCGGACGGATCCGAAATAAATATTTCTAAGGCAAAATCCAGGCATGAGTTCTAAACTACAATTTACTTTTACACAACCACTCGTATTATTGCTATTGATATTATGTCTATCCTGCGGTGAGCGTGAGCCAGAGTTGTTACCCCAACCTGACAGGGCACCCCCGAACGGGTATATAATCGATCCATTGGATGGCTCATCCGTGAGTGGTCTTATAGCCATCCAGGTCTTAGCCATAGATGATGATGAAGTGGACACGGTATCTTTTTTGATAAAATCACCAAACAGTGCCGGCTATGACACGGTCGACCAGACAACACAATCAACGAATGATACGACATATAATATTTGGAAAGGATTCTGGAACACGAACGATCCAAAATGGATCGAAGACCAAGACTATTTTGTCACCTTCCAGGCCGTGGACCCATCCGGCAATGTCTTTATCGGCTCACCGATCATTGTCAAGGTTGATAACCAAGACCATGAATCCCCCGTTGGATACATCAAAAATCCTCTGACCGGCCAGGTAGTAAGCGGGATCGTGGTTATAGAGATAGAGGCTACCGATAATCAGGGGATCCAGTATGTTAGTTTTTATATAAATAACGAACTAAAAGAAACGATGCTTGATGCACCATATACGTATTCATGGAACACGGGCGAAGAGACGGACGATCTTGTTTATTCCATTTATGGGGTCCTGGTCGATACCGATAACAATAGGACGACCATACCCCCAATAAGTGTTACAGTCAATAATCAGCTGCCCACAGATGTCACACCTCCTACCGGTGCGATCACAAGCCCACCTGCAGGGGCAACTGTTAGTGG
>DCMX01000024.1:7265-25343 GCA_002321855.1 Fidelibacterota bacterium UBA1611
GACCTGGCTGAGTCATACGCGTGTAATAGCCCCAACTGTACGGCATCCTATAGTTGGGATACAACAGAGGAAGATGACATGGAGCATACGATACAGGTGATCCTTGTCGATGACTGGAACAATAATGGCCTGCTCACACCCATCAACGTGATCGTCGATAATTTAGATGCAGATGAAACGCCACCCAACGTTATTGTGACCGAACCAGCATCTGGCCAGATGGTGAGCGGTATTGTGCTTATTCAAGCAATGGTCACAGATAACATAGGTGTGGATCGTGCTGAATTTTCTATTAATGGTATTATGGTACATACGGATAGTAGTGGACCGGTCTATAGCTATGATTGGGATACCGAAGCTGTGGCTGATGACCAAGATTATATCATCTCTGTTATCGGCTTTGACGATACGGGTAATACTGGACTCAGTACACCTATAACAGTATATGTGAACAACTACGATAATGTCCCTCCCTCTGGAGAAATAACATATCCCTATGCTGGACAATCCGTATCAGGAATAGAGACAATAACGATCTCTGCAATGGATAACATTGGTGTTGCTACCGTTGAAATTCTTATCAATGGCTCACCCGTAACATTGATGGGATCTGAGCCGTTCCAGTATGAATGGGATACAACACTTGAGACCGAGGATATAAACCACAATATTGGAATTGTCATCACAGATAGTTCTGGCAATACATCGGATGTTCCACCAATAACCGTTATTGTCGATAATCTTCCGGAAGATGATACCACTCCGCCGATAATAGTGATATCCAATCCGATATCTGGACAAACTATCTCTGGTACAGTCGATTTTACAGTACTATCCACAGATAATGTTGAAGTTGCGGAAGTAGAGTTCTTTATTGATGGGATCAGTGTTGGAAACGATGGATCAGACCCATATATGTATGTATGGGATACCACAGATCAAGAGATCGGGATACCTGCAGATGAGCATACACTATCTGCTCTTGCTATGGACACTTCCGGGAATATCAGTTTTGCCCAGCCCATACTTGTCACCGTTGACAATTAGTATGATGATCAAGCTAAAATATCTTTTCCTTGCACTTATACTGGTCATGGGCTGTGAAGGTCCAATATTTGAGATACCCCCATCTGAGGACACTACTGCCCCACTGGTCACTATCACAAATCCAGCTGACCAGGCAGTACTCGCAGACACTATACTGGTCACTATCTATGCTTTTGATAACTCCGGTTTAAATAACGTTCAGTTATTTATTGATGATTCACTTGTGTTTGACTCGACCGAGGCACCTTTTGAATATCTATGGAACACTTCAGAATACGCTGAAGACGAATATCATCATCTCAAAGCCAAGGCCTCTGATGATAATGGCAATGATAATCAGACCAGCCCGATCAGCGTCATGGTGGATAATCTGGACAATATTCTGCCCACTGGTACACTTTTATATCCATTCAGCGGCCAAACACTGAATGGAACAGTCAACATAATCGCTGAAGCGGCAGACAATGATTCGATCAGATCCTTGGTGTTTTATATAAATGGAGATTCTGTAGGAGCAGCGAACAGCGAACCGTTCATGTATGAGTGGGATACAACATTAGAGTATGACGATCATTTCTATGTGGTCACTGTAAGGGTAAATGATATCAGTGGTAACTATTTTATCCTTGGGCCAATAAGTGTTTTCGTTGATAATGAAGAAAATATACAGGAAGATAATGTACCGCCCACTGGTACGATAATCTACCCACCAGCTTCATCTACTGTTTCAGGCACTGTAGATATCCAGATAGAAGCATTCGATAACCACGAGATAGATCATGTGAACATTATCATTGACGGTAGTTTTTCTATTATTGATGAGACATCACCCTACGGTTATTCATGGAACACAACAACGGAGATGGAGGATGCTGACCATTTTATATCAGCAACCGTATCAGACTCCAGCGGCAATACCACAAACCTAATGCCGGTCACAGTATTTGTTGATAATGAAGAGAACATAATAGATGATACAACACCCCCGACCATAGTGTTGACCGATCCAGCCGCCAACCAGACAGTTAGCGGTAGTGTGATAGTTGGTGCTGTTGCCAATGATGACCAGGGCATTGCCCATGTTGAATTCTTCCACAATAGTGGGTCAGTTGGCACAGATGATATAGAGCCCTATGAATATACCTGGGACACCTCCCAGGAAACAGATGATTCTGAGCATATCTGGTACGCAAAGGCTATCGACAATAGCGGGCTAACAGCACAGACCCAATCCATTGCCGTATATGTGGACAACAATGACAATGTTTCGCCCAATGGTTTCATAGCCCAACCCTATGCTGGCCAATCCGTTAGCGATACTGTGGAAATATTGGTCTCTGCGTCCGACAATGTTGGCATAGCCTCTGTTGAGATATTCATAGATGGGTCCAGTATAGTAACCCTTTCAGACGAACCGTATTCCTATTTATGGGATACCATGGATTACGCAGAGGATAACGAACACTTCATAAGTGTAAGGATCACTGATCCTGCAGGTAATTTCATCAATTTGCAGCCGATCGCTGTTACCGTCAACAACGATCCTTCATACGATGACACAACACCACCTGTTATAGCAATATTAACACCTGTCTCTGGAATGGAAGTTAGTGATTCAACTCAGATCCATATATTTGCCGAGGATAATATCGGCATAGGGTCTGTTTCAATATTCATTGATGATGAACCAGCGATCGCTCTCAGTGATAGTCCCTACATTCACCTATGGAACACATATGAGTATGCAAATGATTCACAACATATCATTGGTGCCACCGCAACAGACCTTTATGATAATCAAACCAGTGCACAATCCATAATTGTGTATGTGAACAATCTATACCTTGGGATCATTGAGAATTTGACCGTCACACAGGGTGTTGGTGAGCTATACCTGAACTGGGAGGCACCCTTTGACGCCAATGCTTTTCGTATCTATCGGGATGATGAATTTCTGGTAGAAACTGATATCGTTAGCTATACTGATACAATGGTCTCACCTGCCACGATCCACTGTTACGAGGTTTCCGCTGTAAACAGCGTACAGATCGAGGGGTCGCTTTCCAGTTCAGTGTGTGAGAAGTCATTGCTCCCTCCACCGGAAAATCTGGCTGGTACGGTAAACCAAAATTCTATTACTCTGGACTGGGCAGTGATCACGGGTGCGGAGCAATATAAATTATATCGCGATGGTATTGATATTTATATTGGAGCCAACCCCACACACGCAGATACTGGCCTTACTTATGGCAGTACCTACAATTACACTGTCGCATCTATGGACATCACAGGAGATGAAGGACCACAATCAGATCCTATATCGGTCACAACACACGATCAGGTTACAGCGCCCACCCTTTCTCTTGTCACCGATTCCACAAGTTTCAACCTGAATTGGACCACGGTTGGACCGGCCAATAGCTATCGTTTATATAAAGATACTTCCTTTCTCATAGAGCTACAAAATACCCTATACACTGATACAGTTGACTCTGGTATCACAAGCTGTTATACAGTTTCCGCAGTAGATGCATATGATACAGAGGGCCCATACTCCAATGAAGAATGCGGAACAGGCGATTAATTAAAAATATCTTCTTCGCTACAATATTTCAAGGTATGGTACAGGTCGATATCACTAAATAGTGTTGAATAGAAGGAAAACACACCTGACTCTGGGTTAGCAAGGTCTAATAAATAGTATACTGGTATATCACTTGACACTGTGTGAACAGTGTCTCCAAGAATATTGGTATCCAATACTGTATATTGATAGGTCATCCAACCATTCGCCTGCCATGTGAAAGAATCAAGGCTGCTCTCTGAGAACGACATTTGAGAGAATATAGTATCGCCTACTGAAACTGTTGATGAATTGGTTTCATCATTGACTATAAGTGAAAAACCATCTGGCATATTGTAACCTTTTTTTTGGAATGTTCCCATCAATTGATTATGGTGAATGCATAGAGATGAAGAATCATAATCCGGGATTGCCCATAGTCCACCCGCGCTATAAATAAATATAGCTATAGTGTCTGAATGGTCGCCTTCATTACCTGACAGATCAACAGGTTGTACCGTATAATCATATGTCGCCTTCCATTCTATGGTTGTATCAATGAATGTATTCTGACCGGGTAGTTCTGTTCGCCCAAAATGAACCAAATTATTGTCGGCTCCCATACGAAAAATATTATAATAATCCAGGTCATCATCTTCCACACCAAACCACGTAATTTTCGCCCAAGAAGATCCTTCGTTAATTGTGAACCAGCCACGAAGATCACTGACTGTCTCTGGTGGCTCTTCATCTACATCACAACCAGCAATCATAGCTATTATAACAATTAAACAGATCCGGTCCATGAACAATATTACATAGTTTGAGTTTGTGCATCAAATTCCCAATAAAAAAGCCCCGGATACCGGGGCCTCATGAGCGAGAGACGAGGTTCGAACTCGCGACATCCACCTTGGCAAGGTGGTGCTCTACCAGCTGAGCTACTCTCGCATTATGTGATACTGATACGAAATTAGTGACATGATCCTATTCTGACAATGGTGTTTTAGGAAAAATCTCAAAGAACCTTTTCCTTCTCTGCATCACAATGTAGGCCCCCCCTATAAAAACTATATTCTCAAGGATCTTATTGAGGCCTATCATTTCACCCTCTTTCAGACCGCAACCACATTCAATGTTAAATCCCCGGAGCATTGCCTGACCGATCATTAGAATGAACATGATCAATAAAATAGCTGAGATCTGTACACTACCATCGACCATTATTCCCAGAATGAGCCCCATCCCAATAAGTAATTCTAACCATGGAAGAATTAATGCTATAATATTCTCTATTCCAAAGGGAACAATATGGTAGTTAGATATACTTCTGGCAAAATCACCCGGTTCCAATATTTTACCAAAGCTTGCCCATAGGAAAGCCGCTCCCAAAATTATTCGGGTAATGACAATTAAGTATCTATCAAGACTATTCACTTGTTTCTAATGGCAATCCTGCTCCGGTCCAATCTTTCCAACCACCTTTGAAAACAAGAATATTCATGAACCCAAGATCCTGTAATTCATAGGCAAGGTCTTCACTTGAGCCACAATCATCATCACTACAATAAATGATGAACGCTAGATTTTGGCCTATTCTTGAATCAATGGCAGATGCTAAAGCATCAATATCATCATTGGCAACCGATCCAGGAATATGACCTTGCTTAAAATACTCAATGGCACGTGCATCAACAAACAACTTACCACTCGTATATAGATCTTTGGCCATTTTCAGATCGATCTCCCTAATAGTAGGATCTGCAAGTATAGATACAATATCATCTCCAGGTTCAGCCAATTCAAGATGATTAGCTAATAAAGGTAATGGCCTATTTCTGAATAAATTGGATCCTAAACCGATCAAAAAAGAACAGGTAATTAGAACTAATACCTGATGGCCTGGCCTATTTAGGCGCATGAAGATCTTATTTCTTAGTATTTATTTTATTAGGTGATCTCTTTTTAAGGGAACTGCAGGTTGCCAACGATTCATCCACAAATGCCAACATTGTGGGGTCGTCTTTGATCTTCTTACTGAGAGAGACACTTCGAAAGGTCATTGTATTAACAGCAGTTTCAAGCGCTGCTTCAGCTTCTGAAAGCTCTTTTCTATATTTCTTTATTAAACTGAGAATATTCTCTTGGCTATGATAGATCTCTTCAAGTGGCTTTTGTGGATCCTTCTTTTGAAGGCGGTCGAATCGGCGACCGATGGATTTTATCTTCTCCTTTATTGATGAGACATCGACAAGCTGTCCTTCACCATTTTTAACATCCAGATCAATAACCGTTAAAAATTTCCCCTGTTTACCATTAGAGTATAAATAGGGTCCGCCATTTTTCTGTGGCATGTTTGGCCGTGTTCTTACTGTACTTCCGCTTACAAAAATAAAATCAGCTTCTGGAAATTCGTTCGGGAAGGATTCGTGTGCATTACGATTGCTATTAACCATCAATACCAACACATCGACTTTGTTTTTTATTGCGTCTATAGCAGCCTTCCCAGACACCAGGTAATCTTCGACATTTACGGACTGCATGGTATCTGGTACCATATTTGTCAAACCTATGATCCCAATTTTCAATTCGCCACGTTCCACTATTGTGTAAGGTTTGAATAAAAGATCATTTGTTGACGCATTACGCAGATTTGCAGAAATAAAAGGAATTGATACGTCTGATACCTGTCCCCTCAAGAAGGACAGCCCGGCCAGTAGTTCATACTTGCCTACATTGATAGCATCACAACCTATCTTTTCATAACCTTTCAAAATTGAATTTGCTCTGTGCATCTCAGATCTCAGATTGCCTTCGTGTAGATTTGGAGTACTGAAAAAAAGATCTCCAGCATCCAGAATCACAGGATCCTCACCAGCATCACGCATTTCTTGAATTTTCACTAATTTTCTGGACAGACCGCCCAATGGATTCTTCTTTCATCCACAGGGGTCCAGCTGTCCATGAACATTACCGGTCATGACCATTCGTAGATGGCCCTGCCCTGAAACTTTCACACAAGACCAGAGTCCAAAACCCAGTGCCCCGATCAAAAAAATATTTAAAACTGTACGGTTCATGTATTCAATTCATCCACCAATTGACCTTACATTATATCCTTTCCCTATCAATAGGGACTGGATCATTGTCATCTGGTTCCCCTGAATAAGGATGTTCGACCCTTTGACAGTGCCACCCACAGCACAGGCACGTTTCAACTCCCGTGCAAGTGAATTGATTGAATCTTTGGACTCTTGCAGTCCCTTTATCACAGTAACGATCTTTCCACCACCTTTTCTATCCAAATGCAAGTTAATTCTCTGTTGGTCAGGTAGTATTGGCACCAAATCATTTGGAGAACTTTCGTGCTCGAATCCATCATCAGTTGAATAAACTATTCTCGAATTTCTCAAGGTTAATTGAAAATTATATTATTTATTGAAATTGTTACTTTTTCCGTCATTAAAACATACTAACTTTTTCACTTAAATAAACAGATGGAACAGTACTAAATATTTTATGGACAGTGGGTTATTATTACTAAATATTGGCTATGGTCTTATGTTCATTGCTTTGGCGATCCATGAAATTTTATGGCTCCGGTGTACGCTTACATTTGCACAGGAGAGCCTGCGTCTGCTGACGTTCGTGCTGATGACCAGTTATTCTATATCTCCTGGGGTAACGAACGCTTGAAACGAGTACAAATTGAAAATCCAGGATTTTGGGTAAAGTTACAGAATTGTCTCAATAAGGATTTGATCGATAAGGTAAAACCAAAAAATAAAAAAGAAACCCAGGTTGAAGAATAGGTCACATTTGATTCTTTTCATTTTTGGGTTCAGCTTGGTGGCACAGTCAGTACCTTCCGGGAATTTAACTCTCGATGAGATCGCCATTCAATTGAATGGTCTAAACGTTAATGGACTACTTCGTGAAGACCAGGAAGGCAATGCATCACTTTCAATAGGTCTTTTAAAATTCGGTTTTAATAATATACGCGCAAATACAAGCAAAGACACCAATAAACAATATATTTCCTTTACCATCGGAGGCCCAAATATTGATCTTAATGAGTTCGAACTAAGTGTTCGCTCTGAATTCCCTAATTTCTTCCACTCGATCCTAACTGAGTTGGCAGATCATAGGGTCGAAGTCCCAACGGATGGTTTGACCATTCTCGCGAAGGCTGTTGATGTATACTTCAATGAGAATGGGCGTTTTCCAGGATCGTTCAATGAATTGGCAGTCAAATCATATATTTTGATAAATAAATACCCATTCAACCAGCAAAAATGGGTCTACGAATTAGACCTGCCAAATAATATAAGATCTGTAACTACATCATTTCATCATGCTCGTTTCCGCCGCACTTTGATCTTAGATTGGAATAGTCGAAAGATCATGGGTCTTGAGTCCGAAAACTATTCTAAAGAATCAATCCCTTGGAATTTTAATCTTAATGTAAACAAGGTTGAGCAGAAATTGTTTTCAGATATAAAAGTTATTATAGGACCGGACATTTCAAACATTGAGTTCACACAGAAAAAAGCCAGGCTTCAATTGAAAGGTATAAATATCAGTGCGATCCCAAAATCAGAAATGGTCGACCAGGCACGTTTCAGACTGAGCGATGTTATACTAGAAATAACAAACTTGGTGATGGAGACCCAAAAAATAGGAGATTCCCCAAGAGTTTATAATGGTACAGGGCAGTTCACATTGCGAAACTTTGAGATCAAGATACCGTCCTTGTTGAGTTCTGATGAAGATATTGCTAACATAGCTGAAAAGCTTGGAATAAAAAATGGTCTTTTCAGGGTACGCCAAGTGGATCTCAAACTAACATTGAAAGATAATCGTTTTGGTGAGATCCATGCTATGTTTGTCGCTCCGTTCTTAAAGATCAATCTAGATGGTGAATTCTCATACTCACAGATAGAGAGTGACCCAAATGTGTACTTACAAAATATGGTATTGAAGATCAATCCGATCTCCTATGGGGTTCGTGATCTAATTCTCAATTGGGAGAAAGAAAATGAACAATCTCTTCCGCGTCAGGGAGCGACAATCATATTGAAATTAGATGGTTCTATGGATGATCCAATAATTCATGGGTTAGACCTTAACCGTTTAAACTAACTGTGATAAGAACAAATTATTAATGAGTTTAAAATGTATACTCATTGACCATTTTTATATTTTTATCCAGATGGTCTGCATTCAGTAAAAGGTATTCTCAGTTTTAAGCAAAAAAATGCCTCGTTTCAACGAGGCATTGCTAAAGCGTTATTAATTTCTATTTTTTTGCTAGACGACTATTTAACTGTTTTAATTCTAATTTAACTGCAGAAACAAGGCGACTTCCAGGATATTTCTTAAGAAAGACTTTATACTCTTTCTTGGCTTGCTTTTTATTATTTAGTACGTTTCCATAAATATATGATACCATATATTGTGAATCTTGAGCCTGGCCGGTTGTGGGGAAAAGTTTTACCACTGTTTTGTATTCCCGTATTGCACCATTATAATCCTTTAGATCATTCATGAAAATCTCTGCCTTTAGGAACTGAGAGCGGGTAGAATACTTACTGTCCTTAAAAGAGTTCACAATATTATCTAATACTATCAATGCAGATTCAACATCTTTTCTTCTAAGCTTACCAGCACGATCATAAAGTTCCTTTGGACCCCAATGGAGATCATACAAGAATAATCCACTGCTATAGCGGCTACGCTGGATACTATTACCATCAGCGGAATATTCTACCCATATACCGTCCATTTCCCCGTCATTAAAACTACCATCCCTTTTTAATTCACCATTTTCATGCCAGTAGGTCCAATGGCCGCTCTGAACACCTATGATATAGTCACCTTCTTCTTTTTTACTACCATTCGAATACCAGCTGGCAAAAGAACTATCTACTTTACCTCCAACAAAAATAGCTTCTTCCTTAACCTGTCCATCTTCATACCATTTAGTTACGGGTCCCGCCAACTGTCCATCTTGAAATGATTCTACAGTTTTATTATTTCCATTTGGGTACCAGATCATATGCTCACCTTTTGGCACGCCATCCTGCCATGTACCTTCTCGCCACTGTTGGCCACTTGGATAATAGAAGACCCAAGTACCTGTACAGCCTTTCATTGAAATACCTGTGTCCTCCCTAACATCCGATCCGTCTCCATCAAAATACTTTCCTTCGGCCATTTTCTGACTGTTTTGGTGCCAAAATGTCCATTTACCATTACGTAGCCCATCTCTCAAACGACCTTTTAATTTTGGATTTCCATTTTTCCAAAATTCATAGACCTTCCCAGAATATGGATACACCAGTTTCTCCTTCGCTCCAACTTCGAGATCATTAATATCCAATCCCTGTCCCGTTGGCTGCGATAGAGCAAAAGATACGATAGCACTGATAGCCAGTGACAACTTTATATATGATTCCATTGTGCGCCTATTCCCTCTATTTTGCGAAATTAACCAGAAATTAACAAAGTGGCAAATTGAAGTGTCAATGAAAAATGATACATCATGTTATTCTTCTACAACCTTGGTTAATAGATTTCCATGAATATCATAAGAAGTTTCGACTGTACCATCTTCACGCCAATAAGTCCATTTTCCGTGTTCTTTTCCGGATTTATAATGTCCTTCTTCTTTAACCTTACCATCCATATACCATTTGGTTCTGCGGCCATCTAATTGGCCATCCTTGTAATGACGTAATTCTCGGTTTTGGCGTTCATACCATTCTTTCCAAACTCCAGTTTTTAAATCATCCGAATAAAACCTCTGTTCTTTTTTGGCACCATTCTCATACCAGTAAGACCAGGGACCATCTTTTTTACCTTGTTTATAATTGCGAGTTTCTTTTAGTTGGCCATCCTCGTACCAAAAGGTCCACGTACCATCTTCATTACCATCACTATATTCTGTCTTTTGCTTCATCTGTCCATCCGGATACCATTGGGTCCAGACGCCATTCCTTTGCCCTGCTCCATATCTCTTTTCCTCTTTCAGGTCGCCATTATCATACCAATATTGCCAGAGCCCGACAGGGGCTTGGTCTTTATAGGTCAGCTCTTCCATTTTTTTACCATTTTTATACCAACGTTTCATCTTTCCATGCCACCACCCATTCTTAAAATTGAGTTCCTTTTCTTTCTGACTATTATTATACCAATAGTTCCAGGTTCCATGCTCCTTGCCATCGATAAAATGTCCCTCAAGAGTCAGGAAACCATTCTCATACCATTCTGCCCAATAACCGTGCTTAAGACCGAATCGATAATTTCTCTCTTTCTCTGGCTGACCATTCCCGAACCATTCAACCCATCTGCCATCCTTAATTGAATTCTTGAATGCTCCTGTAAGCATCTTATTACCATTTTCCCAAAGATCGAAAACTGGGCCAGTGTAAGGTTCAGGTGAGTCCTGTTGATAGAATACATCACCCCTGCGAACGAGCAATGAAAGAAATATGGGAGACTTGGTACTGCCATCCTTGTTATAATAATGATATTCACCGACCATTAATCCGTCTTCGTAAACGACCTCAAATAGTTTTTCTCCGGTTTGATATAGTCCATGGGCCATTCCCCAGTAAGATTTCCCATCGTCCAATATATATTTCCTGCCATTTTTGTAGATCAATTGATTCTCCTGGATAGGTTCTATAATCTCACCAAGTTTATTGTAGAACGTGTACTGGCCATCTAATGCCCCCAATTCAAAATTTCCATCTCGCATTTTCATTCCATTAGAGTATAGGCTATAAACTTTACCAGTATACGGCTTCCCTGTTGTTGTATCATATAATAGCCCATTGTAAAATTTCAGAGACTCTTGGTCGCGAATATTTGTGCAGCCCAGAAGTAACAATATCAGGATGAGTATGGTTGAGTATTTCACATTCAATATTTGTTTAATAGTTAATATAGAGTAAATATATAAACTACACAATTAGACTCTATAAATTTCATCATATGAATTTTGTCAATCGATGTATTAATAATATAAATATGATCAAAAATATGTTACCGTATATTTATTAATATTATAGTGCCCTTCAAATATCCTAATGGAACTAGAAAAAACAATCGAAACTTTAAAACGTCACCTTAAGCTGTTCCAAGTTAATCATCGAACGACCAAGCTAAAACTATGGCGCAGATACCAGCAATATCTAAGAGGATGGAAGATAGATAGGTTTGATTCAATGGATGATAAACTTGTTGCTAGTAGAAAAATTGACGAAGCTCATGATGCATATGACTTTATCAAGACAAACTGGAATTATCTGACCTTCATGAAGAAAAGAGATGACGATTTTGATCGTACCATAATGATAATAGTTTTCATTTTTTTATTCACAGTTATGATATACTACATGCAGAATAAAGCCAATAGACGTGTTAATATAGCTAGGCAAACAGCCGTTGAGACCCATGAGTCCAATTGGGCATGGACCCACGGTGTACCAGATTCGCTCGTGAAACTATCTAAACTGAACGCGTTGGACGACTTTTGGGGTAAGTTGGTTACAGACTCAACTGAGATCGCTGACCTGCTGGTATTTTGGCCACATAGCCTAAATCGATATAATAAGAATAAAATAATAGATGATATATTAAATGGAGGAACGAAACACACCGTGTTCCCTAAAGGGGAATACCAGAAAAAAAGTACGAATTATTTGTTAGAACGTGCTCTGACAAAACCTTCTGAGCATATACCAGAGATCATACTTGAAAAGGTCTCATTCTATAGGAATCATTATGAAATGTTATTAACTATAAAGTTTGACAAGATATATGAAAATCAAAAAATTTTGAACATCGACCTAGGAAGCATCTACAATATAGCACCCCGTTATTTCCCGTTTAATAGTACTGATTCTGTATGGACAAAAATTCCAGCTTTCCCTATCCTTTTAGAAAATTTCTTTGAAGATTGCATTAAGTGTGGTGGTGGAATAATAAATGAACAAGCTGATAATGAAAGAACGATGGGTAGTTGTGTTTTTCGTTTTCTATCTGTACTTCCATATCAAACCAAATCAATCATGTTCAAGGGTGTCGGTAGCCCAATAAACCATGTAGAAATCAATATTAAACCCTATTTGAAACGATTGGCAGCTGAATGGAGAGAAAAAAGTGCCTATAGGGGGAGTGAATGGAAATTTTGGAGACCGATCGCAATACAATAATCATCTGCAATAGGAAAAGGTCGATCATCCTGGATAGTTTACCTGTTCCTTGATGATTCCATTCTTGTACCAAAAATTCCAAATACCTACTCGTTCTCCAGCACGGTAGGCACCAGACATTTCCACACGCCCATTTTCATACCAAGATGTATACGTTCCATCTCGTTTCCCTGATAAGTAAGATACCATCCATTTCTTGTTTCCATTCCCATACCAACCAGTGTGCACGCCTTGAGGCCGACCGGTGGCATATTCACCTTCCTCCATAATATTACCAAGGGTATTCCAGAAGTTCCATTTGCCATCAATATAACCGATATTATATAGTCCTTCTTCCTGTTTAATGCCATTAGAATACCAGGATATCCATTTACCATGCATTCTACCATTCCAGTAACGCCCTTCTGTTTGTTTATATCCATTATTGTACCAAGTCGTCCAGTACCCATCCATTTTACCATCTTTATACATTCCCATACCCTTTTTAGCACCATTCTTGTGCCAAAAGCTCCATTTACCTACCCGTCCATCTTCAGGTATGCCTTCTAAATTTTCTTCCCGCAGCATATAATACCTTCCTCGACTTTCCAGCTGTCCGTTATCATAATAAAATGACCAATAACCATTGATCAAACCCCTTGAGTAGTGAGCACGGACCTTTGTCTGGCCATTTTCATAATATTCGATCGCTAGATCACTGTATGGTTTATGACTGTCTGGATCAAGAACAATGCCATCTTGTAAGTATAGCGTCGAACGGATATTTAATTCCTGTGTATATATAGGATAAAAAAAGAAGAAAATAGTGAATAGATTAAATGATCTCATATTTTGCAAACATATTTTCAGTAAGATCTGAAAATAACAATAGAGGACTGGATATCGATCCTTTGAAGGATGTCATTCTTGATAATCTTACTGAAAGAAAATTAATATATAGTGAAAAAGGATTGTATAAAGCAGTCTTAATTATTTTTCTTTCCCAGAATGGAAATAAAGTTCATAGAGTATCATTCGGTTTTCTATGGTTGCTATCTTGGAAATGCCCTCAGGCTCGCCCATACCATACCTGATCCAGTCCACCAGAGAATAACCATCAACTTTTGATCCGTCTGACCACTTTGCACCTTTCTCCCAGCCTGGCTTAATCCCTAATGCTTGCATAAGAAAAATATTTTGAGCAGCAGTACCAGTATATTTTGACTTCTTATCCTTAGGCGGTTGAAAAACATTTTCTAATAATATTGATAACTGGGGTTCTTCTCCTGCAACTTTTCCCTGGATATCATCCTTAGTCCCTGGTAGGGGTCGATTGTAATTCTGAGTATGAATCAAATTATCATGGGACTCAGGTTGCTGAGTGTCCGATAAAGTATCTAAGACCGGTATAATAGTTTTGATTGGGCGTTCGAAGCTCCTTAGGTCTATTCCCCTTCTATTATCATAAATGATGGTTGCCCCATCTCCAACAGCATCAGGGTGATTACCGCTAACGATCACCTGTACTGGGTCTCGATATTGCGCTGAAGACTTTTGCACACCTGTCTGTGACATTAAATGAGAACATAGACACATGTTTGCCAATAATATATAATAACACTTCATAGAACTCGCATATCGCATACTCCATATTAAAATTACCAATGAATGATTTTTTTTTCTACTATTGGAATCCCCTATCTTTTATTCAAGAATCAACATCTGATACTAAATACTGAAAGATTTGTCAGCCAAATCGGTTAATCAATAAGGACCATAAAGCTCCAAGATTCTTTTAGTTAATGATTCTTTGACTGAATTTATTAATTCTGTATTGTCAATAATTGCATTAAACGCATGGTGAATTTCGTTGATATTCTCAACCGTCATTTGTTTTGTATCAGCAATGTCATCCTGGAATTCAGCCAACTGGTCACCTCTCTTCATTAATATTGCATCCTTATCACTTAGAATCCTTCTAAAAATTTCAATACGCTCATCTATTTCGGCAGCCAGCTCATCATGTGTCTTATAGATGAGTCCATTATTCTCCATAATGAGTTCCTTCGCCTCATACATATCATTCTCCCATCTAATTATTCGTAGCTCATTTTCCCGTAAACGGTGAGTGAACTCTTTGAGCTTTTTATTCATTTCATCAGCTAATTCATCAAGAATGATCTCACTACCAATGAGATTATAAGTGGCAATCTTGCCCAAACCACCTTCAGATGTCCCGAGAAACGAAGTCCGTTCACCATCAGAATTATAAGTAATAATGTATCCTCCACTTCCATCATCCACCACTTTTATCGAGTTCACCGTAATGTCACCTAGGTTTGTCTTATTGGCACCAGTAAAAAGAAAAAAACTCAATGCCAGACATAGAGCAGTGAAAAAACCTGTAAAATATTGCTTCATAACTTCCTCCTTATAACTGCCTACAATAGGGAAACCTGTTAATAATGGAAATACTTAATTAATTCTTTATTTTTTTCCTATCAGTATAGACACGGTCCCTACATTACTCTCACTTTTTAATTCCTGACGCCAGGACTCTTACCTAAATATGCCGTCTTTTTTCCAATACCATCCCGGGTCGTTAAAAATCCAGCATCATTATTACCTGTACCAAGAAAAACCGTTTCATATCCAAATGTATTAAAAGTTTTTAAATGCCCCCCGTTTACATCATTCGTTCCAATATAGATTGTTTCACTACCATGATGATTATAGGAAACTAATCGACCATTGCCAGCATTGTTCGACCCGATTTTAACTGTATTTACACCATTAGCGTTGGAAAGGTTTAATATCCCACTATTATTTTTCGCCATTCCCAAGTTAACGACCTCCTTACCATCCCTATTCGCAATTTTCAAGGATCCACCGCCTTTTTGGGATGTAAGCGAAATCATTCTCCCTTTGTATTTTGAAGGGCTAAGCCATAAAAATACTCGATTATTTTTATTCCCGATCTCGCCAACTTTATTTCCTTTTTCATCTACAACCGTGATCATTTTCACTATAAGATTATCAAAGGTTGTTTTTTTCTTTGCCCCCATGAACAGGAATACGCTTGCTGTGAGACAAGAAGCGCTGATAAACCCTATACAGTATTGTTTCATATTGGTCTCCTTGATTGATAATAATTTACACTTTAAAATAATGAACTCATTCGAAGATGGAACTACAATGTTCCCTGCATAGAAACAAAATCACTCCCTTGTTGTCAGGCAAGATGATTAGCACCATGAATGGTTAAACCAGTTTAAATCTATATACGAACCAAAGTTTAAATTGAAATTGGTAGTATACTATAATGACAGAAACTATTCGACGGATAACATCTTAGAGGAAACATGCTGGTACAAGGCCCCCTCAAACTCAACATTATTTTCATAACAATTTCCAAACACGGCTTCCCATAATTCCCTTTCCTCCATACACATATAGAAAAACACCTTATTATGCCAAGGACTGAATTCGTCCCAAACAAATTGGAATATCATTTTCTTTGTCGATTTTGGATAAGATCTTTTTCCTGAGGCATCATCCATAGGGATCTGAAGAACCTTACTTTTTATCCCTGTCATTCTCAATTTACGGATCAATGGTTTAATAAAGGTCAATGTGCCCATGGAAACTATACCAACCTCATATGGTGAGAACCCGGTCAACACTTTGTGAATAAGATCGTGATAATCTTTTTCCCAGCCTTGGTAATGCACAATAGGGTGAAAATGGAAACCCACTATAATACCTTTATCCGCCAGAGCTCTTGCGGCAGCCAAACGCTGGGTCATAGAAGCGGTCCCATGCTCTTCTTGTTCAATAAATAACTGCGGATTCAATGACCAGCTTACGAATACATTATGAGGAACATCGGTCTTGAGAAGATATTCGATATTTTTCGACTTGGTTTTGAATTCAAGAATAATATTTGAGTTACTGCGGGCAAAATCAAGCTGAGCATCTAACACCCCATTGCGGTTCCCAATGGCAAGAGAATCTGAAGATTGTCCAGAACCAATATGGTAATTCTTATCGGGGTTCAAAGGTATTGCTTTCAGTTTTTCTGTTAAATTTTTTTCTACAACGATCTTGCCATCAGTATAGAAAGTTTGAATACTGCAATAGCTACATCCCAGACCACAGCCCTGTACGGCATCAATTGTCATAAGATTGCAACAAACTGTTCTATCTGATGCTACAGGACACATACCAAAAATATTTTGATCACCATCACTCGCTATCACTTTCCGTGATTCTGGACGATTATTCAGCCTGCTATTCGGTGTTCCATATTTCGTTTCCTGTTGCTTAAGGGATATCCAGCGATCACGAAGAATATCAATGATCATTTTCTTATGATTATAACTACCTTCTGAGCTTAGTTCGCTCTCCAATTGGCGTACCTGCTCAATCAATGATGGCTCTCCCCACATATCCAGGTCAATAGCTATCTCTGTGATCTGCCTAAGCTCCTGATAGCTCAGACCATGCCTGAAGCCTGTATCTCGGATGGAAACCTGTAGTTGAGGGCTAAGACTTTGATAAAGTACATTTTCACTGAATTTTCCAAAGCGATCACTATATGATACATCTTTTTTCATATTACAATTAGAATATTATAAACAAAGTTCCCAATTGGAGCCAGTGTTTATTCTGATGAGACCCGTGTTTCAAGAACAGGGATATCATTTGGTTCTCCAATAACCTTTATGATCCTCACATCTTTCACGGTCGAGCCATAACCATCGCTTAATTCTATCTCAAATGTATATTCACCAGGCCCTGCTATAAAACTGATCTTTGGTGAGGTGGAGTGCGGTTCGAGGAAAACAGTCTTTCCTGATGTTTGCGTCCATTTATAATTCAATTTATCAATCTTATTAGGATCATAGGATAATCCTGCATCAAGATTAACTGTAACAGTATTGGTTTCTGGTCTGCCATCATGTTTAATTTGAACTTTGAATTTTTTTGTTTCTAACTCTTCAGCTTTACGCTGTGCTTCTTGAGCAATACTCCGCTCAGTTAGTCGGGTATCCTTTTTAATTTGCTGATCCTGTTGCCACATTTTTTCCAATTCCAAGAGTCCAAGTAAAACAACCATACACAAAATCAAAAATAAAACGGCTGTTCTGTTATTCATTATATACCTCCAGCATTCGCGCTACCTTAATTTACAAATAATGTATATTGTATCAGGAATTGTAATATATCGCAAGAAAGTATGCAATCATCGTATCACCGCGAACTTCC
>DCMX01000251.1 GCA_002321855.1 Fidelibacterota bacterium UBA1611
TGCAGGCATTTCAGCGATCCGTTCCCCATCAATATCATATTCAGTGCATATCGGAACTTTTTCGAACCCGGATAGGATATCCAATTTTGTGAGAGCGATCTCCGTCAATCCGTTGGTGCGGACAGCCTGACGAACCTGTACTAGATCCAGCCATCCAACCCGGCGCGGTCGACCAGTGGTTGTACCATATTCATTCCCTTTCTCCCTAAGTCTTTCAGCAAACGCACCACTCAGTTCTGAAGGGAGAGGACCTTGGCCTACTCGGCTTAGGTAAGCCTTAGCAACTCCAATGATCCGGCTTATGTCACGGAAACTGACCCCGGTTCCAGCTGCGATATGACCGGCAACCGTATTACTACTTGTTGTGTGTGGATAGATACCATGATCAACATCCAGGCTGATACCCTGGGCCCCTTCAAAAAGGATGGATGCCCCATCCTTGTGTGCCCGGTACAGATCAACAGAGACATCGGATATATAATGTTTTAGTCGTTGACCATGATCCAGATATTGCCTATATATCTCATCTTTAGATTTTTGTAGTTCACGCCCGAAAGCACCCATCAATTTAGAATTGAAGTCATATGCTTTTTCTAGTTTCTCTTTAAATATTTCTGGCTCAAGCAGGTCCACTATACGAATACCATGTCTGTACATCTTATCACCGTATGCTGGTGCAATACCCCTCTTGGTACTACCGGCGGCCAAATCTCCCTGGTGGATCGTAAGTGTTTCATCCATATCAATGTGGTAGGGCATGATGACATGTGCTCTGTCACTGATCCTAAGGTTTGGCTCGATCCCTTTGTGCATTAGATCACTTATTTCTTTTATCAAAGCAGCGGGGTCGATCACTACGCCATTTCCGATCATACTTACAGGATGATCATAGAGTACGCCTGATGGAATAAGATGTAGTTTGTAGGTGTCACCATTTACTATAACGGTGTGCCCAGCATTATTTCCGCCATGAAAACGAACCACATAATCCATTTCTCCGGCAAAGAAGTCTGTTATCTTTCCTTTCCCCTCATCGCCCCACTGGGCACCAATGATAGCGGTGATCCTAGAAGATTTTATGGACACACCGTATCGCGAAAGGGCTTGGGGAAAATATGTTGAAGATCACAGGAACAAATTAAATATAAAGGTAGAGGTTACTGACAGCAAGATATTATTGAAAATGCTATTCAGCCTCTTTTTTGTCATGATTTTTTCGAGAACGCCCTGCTTTGCGCTTGGCCCATTCTAATATGCGCTTGAACGGAGGAAAATAATCAGACAGAATGATAAGACCCGGTATGCCAAAGATCCAGCCTTGAAATATTGGAATTAATCCACCGATCATTCCGATAATGACCAGAATAATTCCGATAGTGATCCTAATAGTTTTCTTTACCATATTATTTTTATATGATGATACTCAATAATGTGATCTTAGATGATATATTGTTCTTGATTAACAATAGGACAAATCAACGATTGTATTTTTTAAGGGTTTCTTTTAAACGGTCGTGTGGTATCGCGTAGACGGTGTTACCGTTGATCCCGGTCATTTTTTCTGCTGCTATAAGAGCGTTCACTATTGCTTCTTCGGTTGCCTGTACTGTTGCCTCAAAAACTGGATTCAACAGTCCGTTGGGCAACATTTTCACACTTGTTTCTCTATTCTTGAAGCCTGCCCCAACATTCTCTGTTGAAAAAGCTATAAAGATATCACCAGAACCATCATGTGCTATCGTTCCCACTCGTGCGATCCCAAGCGGTACGCGCCGGGCCAATCTTTTCAATTGATGAGATAATAGAGGGACATTCGTGGCAACCACAACGATTATAGACCCGTCACCCTCATTGTATTCTTTCTCTGTATTACGCTCTCGAACCAGGTCATTTATCTCTTTTCCTACGGGGACACCAGCAATTCTCAGATCCTTGCGCGACCCATAATTTGCTTGTACAAGCACTCCGAGCGTATATCTTTTCCCCTTGATCTTAAAAACCCTTGATGATGTTCCAATACCACCCTTGAAACCATGGCAGGTCATACCGGTCCCACCCCCAACATTACCCTCTTCAACGATACCAGAACCCGCATTTCTCAGAGCATCGAAAACGTGTTCTTCGCGCACATGAAAACCGTTAATATCATTCAGGAACCCATCATATGTTTCAGCAACCACGGGCAGTGACCACCAGTATCCACTTGGATCCGGTTCACCCTGTTCTACCCGCCACTTTATGACCGCGTCACGGACGATTCCAACGCTGTGAGTGTTTGTGATCATGATCGGCCCCTCCAATAAACCGGACTCTTCTAACCATGTCGTTCCTGTCATCTCGCCATTACCATTTAGGGAATACCATCCTGCAAAGACCGGGTCTACCATGCTTTTTGAACCTCGCGGCAGAACAGCAGTTACACCTGTTCTCACTGGGCCCTTGCCAACCACAAGCTTACCTTTCCCTGAGATAATGGTAGTGTGTCCTATTTGGATACCTGAAACATCTGTGATCGCGTTATATTTTCCCGGTGTTCCTGTGAACGGGATGTTCAGATCTCTTGCTCGGTCCTTAGCCATAATTATGCCTCCATTATGTATTGCAATTGCAATGATCAGTATAATGGTTCTTTTCATAGTGGGTCTCCTATTTAGTTACCATCGGGAGGGAAAGGATCTCCCGGGCCTCCTTTGCGGTGGCGGGTCGCCGCCCATGCTCTTTGCATAGTCGGGACACGCGGGATACTAATTCAGCATTACTGATCGCAAGGTGTTCTTTATTATAACGAATATTATCTTCTAAACCAGTTCTACAGTTGCCCCCCAATTCTAGGGTCCATTTATTGATATCAAGCTGGCCCTTGCCGATTCCAGCGGCTGTCCATGTTGCGTCCGGCATCATGTTGGTTAATTGTTTCACCTGAAACTCGAGGATCTCTTTTTTTGCTGGTAGAGCATTCTTTAACCCAAATACAAATTGTACATGAATAGGTGTTTTTAATAAACCCGCCTTTGCCATGTC
>DCMX01000258.1:0-1581 GCA_002321855.1 Fidelibacterota bacterium UBA1611
ATGATCCTCAAATTCAAGGGTGCACAGCGAATGGGTAATGCCCTCAATGGCATCAGACACGGTGTGGGCAAAATCATACAAAGGATAAATACACCAATGATCCGCTGTTCTCTGATGTTCAGTATGAAGTATGCGATAGAGAACTGGGTCGCGCATATTGATGTTTGCTGCACTCATGTCAATTTTAGCTCTTAATACATGTTCGCCGTTTTCAAACTCTCCACTTCGCATTCTTTCAAATAATCCAAGGTTTTCAGCAACCGAACGATTACGATAAGGACTCTCCATGCCTGGTGCATTTAAAGTTCCTCGGCTGCTTTTGATTTCATCTGCTGTTTGACTGTCTATGTAGGCATTTTCATCTTCAATCAGTTGCACTGCACAATTGTAAAAGTCTTCAAAGTAATCAGAGGCATGGGTTAAATGTTCCTGCCAGTTAAATCCCAGCCAGAGAACATCTTGTTTAATTGCGTCAACATAACTTTCACTTTCTTTGGTGGGGTTGGTGTCGTCAAATCTTAAGTAACAGCGCCCTTGAAATTCATTGGCAATTCCATAATTAAGACAGATAGATTGTGCATGTCCAATGTGCAAGTAACCATTGGGTTCTGGTGGAAATCGGGTAAAAACCCTTGATTCATTTTTACCCTCTGACAGATCCAAGAGGATGCTCTGTCTGATGAAATCTTTTCCTTTTGTTGTTGCGTCAATGGCCATATGGTTTTTTTACTGATTGAGTTCAGACTCCCATTCATCAACTACTCGCCGTTTGCTAAACAACGAACCAAAGAATCGACCCCAAACTTTTCTTTTTGTAAGCCAAGCAATTTTAGCTCCATTTTTTGTATTATTCAGTGTTTGTTCCACCAACCAGGGCGTTACTGTTTCAACTCGATCTGCAAGAAGATTGAGAATTTTCTTAGACCGTTCCCAGCCTTTGCTATTGTCTTTGGATGCTCGGATTAACAAGTCCGTGGTGACTATACCTGGACTCAAAGAACCGATCAGAATTGGAGTATTCTTATACTCATTGGCAGCAGCAGCAGTAAAATAGCGTAAGGCTCGTTTTGTTGATCCGTATACAGTTATTCCGTTTTGCAGTTGTCCGTTGCTACCAAAACCCTCAAACATATATATTTGACCAAACCCTTGTTTTAGCATCTCTTTGGCAGCTATTTTTGTGCACAGAATACTGCCAATAAGATTGGTGTCAACGGTATTTTGAATTTCATCTAAAGGAAGCTTATCCAGAATTGTTTTGGAAGTAGAGACCCCTGCATTGTTGATCCAGATGTCAATTTTACCAAAGTGTTCAAATCCCTTATTCCATAAATTCTGGACCGATTCATTGTCTTGGACCCGGCAAGGCTGCCCTATCATTTCTCCCAATCCCTCCAGCTGCTTCAATGCATTAGCTACAGATTCTTCACTAGTGCCCGAAACAACCACTTGGTGCCCTCGTTGTAAAAATTCTCGGGCTAGACCCAGTCCTATTCCCCGAGTACTCCCTGTAATCACTACTGTTTTCATTTCAGATCCCATGGTTTTTTCTATTCTGGTTCATTTTATTATCTTGGGCAT
>DCMX01000258.1:1904-7143 GCA_002321855.1 Fidelibacterota bacterium UBA1611
GGCATCTTTCTCAAGGTGAAACTGGCAATTAAAATCAAAACCGGTATCGCTATGATGGCACCGGTATAAAAAGGAGTGGATTCGTGAAAGTAACTGTAGAGAACACCAGAGAACGAGGGTCCAATTACTCTCCCCATGGAGCAGGCTGCTTGATAGTGTCCTAAATACTGTCCTCTCGATGTAGGATCAGCTGATTTGGAGATCAGACTCGATAAACTTGGATTGAATATTGCTGACCCACAGCCAAAGAAAAATAAACCAATCCAGAGGGAGAATGCGAAAGTCGCGCTTCCAATTAATATCAAACCTGCCATAAGCGATAAAGCAGCCAATTGTATGAGTTTCTTCTCACCAAGGAGGTTGGTCAATCTGCCAATTAAACCTCCCTGAATGATCACTCCAAGCGAACCGAGCATAAAAAATACACCACCAATGTTGCTGGGTCCATAGCTAAAAATTTTATTGGCCCATAAAGGGAAAATAGACTCCATCATAGACATCGCTGTATAGAATATTAGGCCACAGGAAACCAGTGGTAGTATTGATTTTGCAGGGCTAAAAGTTGCTAGTGTAATAATTTTTGAAAAACCCTCAAATGGCTTCCTTTTCTTAACATCTAAACTTTCTTTCAGGAATAATATTGCAGCAAGCATTGCTAAAAAATTTATACTTGCGGCTGCTAATGCAGTCAGCAAATAATTTGCATTTTCCACATTATTGCCAGCCAGCAATCCTCCGATTGCGGGCCCAGTCATAAATCCCAATCCTAACGCAGCACTAACTTTTCCCAATCCTGCTGAGCGATTGCTGTCATCTGTAATGTCAGCTACGTAGGCAAAAGCAATAGAGACATTGCCTGCCATCAATCCGGTAAGAATTCGGCTTAGAATCACAACTGTTAAGTTAGGCGCATAAGCTAGAATCACATAAGACAAAGTCGAACCAAGCAAGGTAAGAATGAGGACTGGTTTCCTACCTATTGAATCACTTAAACGACCCCAGTATGGCGCAGCAACAAACTGACCCAGAGAGAAAGCAGCCATAGTAAGTGTGATAATTTCAGGGCTTGCTCCCATGCGCTCCGCATAGAATGGGAATAAGGGCAGGATGAATCCAAATCCCATCAAGCCAATAAACGTTACTAAAAAGATGACAGCCATACGCTATAAGGGTGATTTGTTTTAAATCAAGATTTAATAATTTCTTAACATAAAATCTCTTGAAGTATAGTAACAATTTGGCAATTATTGTATGTATGGTTTTTAGAAATGAGGTGTAAAAAAATGAAAAAGAACATGCAATGGATAACCGGGTTACTAATCGCAGTTCTAATTGTCATTCCTGATCAAACAGTCCTGGCCCAGACAGTGATTGAGGAAATTACTGTTACTGCTCGGCAAAGAGAAGAATTGCTTAGAGATGTTCCGGCGTCAATTACTGTTTTAACCGATAGCCAATTAGAAAGATCTGGTGTCCAAAGAGCTACGGATTTTATTGCTCTAACGCCCGGGGTAACAATCGTTGATACAGCCGAGGTGGGTGACACTCAGGTAAGCATTAGGGGTCTTAATGGTGCTAGAGATGCCGAGACAAGTTTTGGGCTCATCATAGATGGAATTGTTATGACAAACCCAGCAGCTTTGAATAGAGAGTACCTCGGTCTGTCACAAATCGAGGTTTTAAAAGGTCCGCAAGGTGCTCTTTACGGACGTAATGCGTCTGCAGGTGCAATCATTATCACTACCGATAAGCCCAGTGACGAAGCAGGGGGTATGGTCAAAGCTACGATAGGTGATGATTCTACTTACGCTATCACAGCCCGTGCTGATATTCCCGGTGAGGAACATAATTTGAGTATTACTGTCAATCACAATTCAACCGATGGTTGGCGAGAAAATACCTGGTTAAATTGTAATGATTGTGTAGATCCATATGAGTCTACTGATATTTATGCGCGTATGACTTGGGATATGGACGAAAATACATCAATGGATGCGAAATTAAGATATGGCAAAGTGGATACTACTTCTATTGTTTTTAACGCCGTATTTCAGTTGCCTGCATTTGAAGCATACTTGGGTATACCCACATTGTACGAGGACGTAAATGATCATAACTTTGATTTTGTGAGTAATTTTCCACATACCAATGATCAGGAATCTTTAGAGTTCTCGTTAAGAATGGAAAGAGATTTAGGCTGGGCCGATTTAACCGCTTGGACTCTTTACAGTGATATCGAGAATTCATTCGGTGCCGATGGAACCAGTGGAGCTTTTGGATTCTTTTTTGGAGATCAATCTTGTCTGGATTCACTGCAAGAAATTGTTAGTGCTGGTCTGGGATTCTCACTTCCATCCCCTCAATATATTGCAACAGCCGATCCTTCGGTTCCAAACGGACTACTTTTAGGTCCTTACACACCCACACGTTGCGATGGAACACAATATCAAGTTCGTAATCAGGACGACATTAGTTTTGAGTTTAGATTGAGTTCTCCTAGTGACCGGGAAGGATACCGTTGGAGTTTTGGTGCCTATTATCTGGATGTTAATCGTGAAGTTGGAGTCAACCAAGGCACGGACAAGGGCAATGGTGTCGTGAAAAGTATGTATGACCCTCCATCTGGTAAAAATCCTACCGAGCAAATGGTTTGGGATGATTTCAGTAACAAGGTTACATCCTTTTTTGGATCTGTTGATATAGATCTCAATGATGTTGTCGAGTTGTCATTGGCTGCTCGCTATGACAGTGAAGACCGAAGTGTTCATAGTCTCGTACCAACAAATGTGACTTCAACTTACATTGACTGCGATGGATTTCCATACACAGGCGGACCCTTAAATACCGGTCTTTGTAGTCAAAGTTCGATTCCTGATCAGAGCAAAACCTTTGAACACTTTCAACCTAAAATCAGTTTGACTTGGGATATTTCTAATAATCTGACTGCCTATGCAAGCTGGGGTGAAGGATTTAAAAGTGGAGGGTTCAATAACTCAGGAGCTCGTCAAACAATCGATACCTTTATTAATCCACTGAACCCAAGTTCACCTGTTGCGATCACTGATTCGTATAACAAAGAAACCAATGACTCAATTGAAATTGGTTTCAAAGCATTACTTGTTGATAACAGAATTAGTGTAGAAGGTTCCATTTTTGAAACCAACGCAAATGATCTTCAGTTCTTTGAATTCATTGTTGGACCTTTCGGTCTTTTGAGAATTGTTGAGAACATTGACGAAGCTGAAATAGATGGAGTCGAATTGGCTATCAATGCCATTATTAATGACAATCTAAGTATCTATGCTTCCGCCGCTTCCGTTAATAGCAAAATCATAAAAAATTCCGTACGCAGCGACAGTGTGGGTAATCAGGTGCCTTATCATGCCGATTACACATACAATGCAGGAATTTCATTAGATTTTCCCATGTCTAGCGGCAGAGACTTTTTTGCTCAACTTGACTATGCAGTTGTTGGACCGACTTGGTTCCATGTCATGCAAACAGATAATTCCAGAAACTCGTTGTTTGGAGCGCCTATGGCTTATGATAAAACTGATAGGGAAAAATACTATACTATCAATCTGAGAGTGGGCATAAAAACAGATAATATGTCTATTGTTGCTTTTGCTAAGAATTTAACTGATGAAGATTACCTTGCCGAGGTAATTCCTGCGGTAGAGTTTGGCGGGGTGTTTGCTCACCCGGGTCATAGGAAGAGGATTGGTTTAGAAGTCACTTATCAATTCTAAGAGTGCATTGAGCGTAATAAAAAAGCCCCGCTACAACGGGGCTTTTTTTTAAATATCAATACGGTCTTTTCAGGTATTTACCAGTAGGTTCGCCCAAGACCTGATGATCATCAAAGATGCGATTACCACGTAAAAATGTCGTTGTCACTCTTGCTTGGAGCTCTGTACCTTCAAATGGGGTATACCCTTGGCCGGACTCAGATTCTGATGAATTAATAGTCCAGGTTTCGTTAGGGTCTACCAAAACCAAGTCTGCATCAAGTCCGACATCTATGTCACCTTTCCCATGAAGCCCATAACGTCTGGCAGGATTGAAACTGGTTAACTCTGCCATTTTATTGAGACCTAAACCTCTTTTGGAACCTTCACTTACAAGGGCTGACATTAAGTATTCAGTTCCACCGAAGCCCGATTTTGCCAGCCAAATATCTTCAGGACTTTCCATATCTATTTTGTCTTCATGTTTGCAACAGGCATGATCACTGACGACCCAATCAATATTATTTGTAAGCAGGCATTCCCATAGGTATTCAACATCCTCTCTCGGTCTAATGGGGGGATTGACCTTTGCTAAATTGCCCGTTGCAGTATCTACATCGAGCATCAAATGACCAATTGTAACTTCCCTGCGGAAATTAATATGCGGAAATACTTGCTGCATTTGTAATGCTGCATCCACAGCTTTTTTTGAACTTAGATGGAGCAAATTGACATTTGGTAGATTCGTTTCATTAGCCAGATAGGAGGCAATAAAAATTGCTAAACCCTCTGAATGAGGAGGTCGCGAGGCACTGTATGCATGGAGGCCTTCCAGTTTGTTTTCAGCTTGTACCAATTTGGTATAAGCTGCCATGATTTCTGCTGTCTCGCAGTGCAAGCTCAAACTGATGTCTTCCTGCTTATCAGGATATTCAGCCATTGCTTTTTGAACCCCCCTCATGACAAATTCAAAATGAGCGATATCGTATTTTTCATCCTCATCAATCATCAAAAATTCATGTTGACTGGAAGATGCACCATGCAAGCCGTGCCCACCATAAAACATGAATATTTTGAAAGATGTAATACCGAATTTATTAATTAATAATGGAATTTCTTCAATGTGTGTTTTGTCCATGGGCGCCACATGGTAGGCATAATCAACGTAAAAATTCCCTTCTGACTGTGTCAGAACATCCGGCATGAAAGTTTGGTAGGGTCCCCCTTTATTGAGGTAATAGCCCCCGGTTCTGATGTAGTTTAGACTCGAGGTTACACCTCCCATGGCTGCTGCTCTGCTTTCGATAACCGCATCTTGATCAAGTGGGTTGTAGATCCCTGTGTGCATGTGAGCGTCAACTAGTCCGGGAAAGGCGAGCCTATTTTTGCCATCATAAATCTCAATGGCATCTGAAACCTCTATGTTTGGAGCAATCCACTTGAATGCCCCATTTTTAACCCCTATATCAGCTGACTCAATACTATTGGCATTTGGTCTAACAACTTGGACA
>DCMX01000258.1:7525-8491 GCA_002321855.1 Fidelibacterota bacterium UBA1611
CCCTTATTGTATTCAGTTTCCATTAACTAGATCAAATCCCAATGAGCCTGGATTGATTAAATTTTTTGGATCAAATTGTTTTTTTATTGAGCAGAGCAAAGCCCTGGTTTCTTTGGTTCGCGATTTTAAATATGGGTAGTCTTTGCCAATTTGGAAATGAATTGCACCATTAGCGAGACACATTTCTTCTATTCTGTCCTTAATTTCATGAACTAATTTGAGTCCATCGGGATTATCTTGATGAACAGGGATATCTTTCAGATCTTTAGGATAGGCTTTTTTGTGGTAGATGCTTTGTTTGTCTTTCCATAAAAAAGTCGGTTCATAGAGAAAGGCATTGCTGTCGATAAAAGAAAACATTCGATTCATCGCAACTTCATGTTGCTCCATTTTTTCTTTGTACTCAGTCATGAGAGATTCAAAATCATTGTTATGTTTAAGTACTTTTGAGAAGGGCAAGATACTGTGGGTAGGTTTCCAAAGTTCACCATTGGGTCCCAGAATAGGAGTCAATGGCATGAATGGATTTGCATGAAGAAAAATAGGTATTGAATTGGCTACTTCTTTCCCGTACTTTCGTGCGATTGATCGCGCTTCAGCCAATTTAATTTTAGCTTCCTTATTATTGATGCCTTCACTTGTAAAGTGCCCAGAAAAGGCTGATTTCTTAAGGAAATCTCTCCCGGCAAAACCCAGTTTCATTATTTGCAGCAATCCATCCAATGGGTTCTTAGAGGATAAAAAAACAGACTTGGCTGCTACTAACGGATTGGTATTTTCCATTTCCATGATGGCAGTTTTTTGTTTTCGAGGATCAAGACCATGGTTGTCTGAGATAATTCCGGTTTTTGATATTTCACTCATCGCTAGAAACAGATGTTCGAAATCAGGGAACCCAAAAGAACAAGCAGCAAAACCTTGCGGAAATTTTGTTAATTTAAGAGTAATTCTGGTCTTGATGCCCAA
>DCMX01000212.1 GCA_002321855.1 Fidelibacterota bacterium UBA1611
CGATGTAATAGCGTTGGATATCCTTGCCTTCATTCATCCAGATCATGGTTCGATGCGCCATGGTAATTCGAGGGCGGATCTGCCAATAACTTCGAAGGTCTATCCAAGTTGTGAAGTTGTGGTAACGTCCACGGGAAAAATCATAGGTCGGTCCCGCAGTGATCCGAGCTCGCCAGCCGTCCAGGGGCCCCGTCATAGTCCAAAGACTGTTATCATGGATCAGGGAGAAAAAATTTGAAATGAACAGAAATTTTTCTGGATCATCAATGTAATTATCCTTCATCGAATACCAAAGGCTGGAACTCATTTCGATTCTCCGGTGAATTGAATATGGAAAGTTTAGGGCGCCTCTGATTCCAGCGGTTCTTTCGAAGAAAAACGCTTGGTAAGGATTGAAATATTCATTCGCGAAATGAAATGCACTTATTCCCCAGTTGGGCCGCCCGGTCATATTCAAATACGTGACAGCAAGATTCCAGTGATCCATGATCTCTGCTTGGGTCTGGGCAGAATTGTTCAAGAGAAAATGGATATATCGGTTCCCTAATTGATCGGAAAGGGATAATTGCGCGCCACCTAAAATGCCGTAGATTGGATCCATAGCCACGGCTGTCTGTGCAAAATCGAGTTTGTAACGAAGTTTGAATGGCATGTTCCGTGTCCTCTTTCCCTTACCGATGGAGGGAGGCCAGATGGATTGGGTTTTTGGTTCAATATTGGAAGGTGTCCAGGAAACGGAATGAATGGAGTCCAATTCCAACGCAGCCACCTGATAACTGTAATTCTGGAAGACACCTGCCACCACACTGTCGGAATTCATGGGCCGGAATTGAGAAATTCCTGTATGAAAATTGGTACGCTGTGTCAATCGTCTCTCGCTGATGTGGAGAGACCAAATATTGTTCATCCCCGTCTTGTCTGATAAAAAATGGATGGCGCTAGCGGATGAATCCCAATTGGGGAAAGATTTTGTATGATCATCATCCAATAACAGTCGAATTTCGTTCGATTTGAGATTCAGTGCATACAGGTCAAGTCCGCCATTGAAAAAGTCATTATCCCGGTCGGAACTAAACAGGATCGTTTTTCCATCGTCTGTAAAGGATGGATCCCGATCCGTGAAAATATCGTTGGTCAGGTTCACCAGATTATTCGAGGAAATGGTAAAAAGGTAAATATCTGAATTTCCGTTGTAATGCTGACCGGTGAAGGTGATCTGGTTACCATCTTTGGAAAACCGAGGTGAATGAATGGTCACCAAGCTATCATGGCTGATGGTTTGAAGTATTTTGCCGGATTGACGGTCCAACAGATGAAGTACATCATGACGGTGTGCTTTTACACCCAGGACAATCTGATCTTTAAATATATCAAATCCGGACTGCAGGAAATGCAATGATTCCATGTTCGGCGATTTCCCAGTTGTTTTTATCCGTTTTTTGATTTCTTCATAAAGTGGTTGATCGTAAACCGCCGGATATCCATCCCGGCTGGAGATATAGATCACATGCCGTTTTTGCTCAGAATCCAGATAAGATACGGGGAAAATGTTTAACCCCTCCCGGGTAATTACGGTTTCGGATTGGGTCGCTGGATCTTCTCCGGTTAAAGCATGGGAATAATATTGTCGCAAGGATTGGTTCCATTCTGCCTGCAAGGTCTTGAATGATTTATGGGAGATAAAGGCAAGAGCATCTTCGAAGGAATCATAAATCCAGGTGTTTTCCATGAGCCAGCGAATCTGCTCAATCCCATTTACCTGCTCAAACCACCGCAGGAAAGATTGCCCTTCTTTGTATGACAAATATCCACCCACCTGGTTCAAGGGAATTAATGTGCCATGAAGCAATCGGTCACGGATAACCATATCGGACTGCGTATCCCAGCCCACGGACCACCATTCAGCCAGTCCCTCGGTAAACCAGTGGGGAAAGGCCGGTGGTCGGGAAATATTTTTGAGTCGAACCGGGTCCATGATCTTGCTGAATGTGAATACATGAGCTAATTCGTGAACCAGAACATTTCGAAATAATGACAGATCGCCCATATAGGGGATCACAACCCGTCCCTTGCGGTGCTCAAAAAATCCGCCTACACCCTCAGGAATCAACATGGGCAGGACATTGGTTTGCTGGAAATGGATATGGTTACTGTAGATGATCATGGGGACCGTATCCCGGAGGGTGTGATTAAATTTTAGTTCTAAGTCAGCATAGGCATTTTCCAGGATCGAAGCCGCCATGCCCGCAATAGCTTTTTCTTCCTTATAATAATAAATATGAAAATGATCCGTTTTCAAGATCTGCCAGTCAAATTGCTCATATTGAATTTTATTTCGGCCAAAATAAAATTGAGCGTATAATCCATTCAATAGGAACAACATTATCATAATTAGAATGAGGTGAAAGGAACGTTTCCGTGACATAAGAAAAATTACAAGGACAGGGAGATTTTGACTAACGGATTACTAGATTTTTTTTTGGCGATCGTCAAGCATGAATATGATAACTATTTTTTATAAGTTCCGCCCCTGTTTTAAACCGTTATTCTAAAGATGAGATTTTATCCAAGCCAATTCATATATACATTTTGTATCCTATCCTTTTTGTTATCAAATGGAAATGCGGAAGATACCTTTACTCTCCATGGTCAGATCCAGTTCAATGATGATGGTATGGGATATGGTGGATCAGATGTTTGGGGGTACACATCTCTGGATGGAGAAGACTATGCCATGATGGGAATATTAGAAGGCGTGGTTTTTATTCGCGTAGAAGACATGACAATTATTGATACAGTTTTAGGTCCGATGCAGAGCGATGCATACTTTCATCGAGATATTAAAACATTTGAGAACTATGCCTTTGTTGTAAGTGAAAACACCGGAACAAATGAAGGAATGCAAATCATCGATTTATCATTCTTGCCAGATAGTGTTTCATTAGCTAGTACTTATATCTACAATGATCATATTCGGTCGCATAATATGTCCATAGATGTATCCACAGGATTTGCATATGTGTTGGGGCAAAATCGTGAAGGAGTCCGTATCATTGATATTAATAACTCCGAGGATCCGCAGGAAATTCATTATATTTATACTGAACAAATTCATGATGTCTTTGCACGAAATGATACGGTGTATATTGCTGAGGGTTGGCGTGGAACATTTTCAATGTACGATGTAAGCCAGAAGACATCACCAGAGTTAATAGTTAGAGTAGACATTCCTGAAAATGGTTATGTTCATACTGTTTGGCCTTCAGATGATGGTAAATATGTGACGACCACTGAGGAAACTGCAACGAAAACAGTAAAAATTTGGACCATTGAAGAT
>DCMX01000226.1:0-3779 GCA_002321855.1 Fidelibacterota bacterium UBA1611
GCTTCCTCATGAGAGCGAAGATGATCACCAGACACCTTAACACCCTTTCCCCCCGCTAGGCCATCATACTTGACAACATAATCATCTTTTAATACTGATAAAAACTCCTTTACACCATCCATGTCTGAAAATGTTCTATATTCTGGACAAGCAGGTATATTGTACTCTGTAAGCAAAGCCCTGGTAAAGGTTTTTGATGTTTCTATCTGGGCTAAGTGTTTTTTGGGTCCAACCACTTTTATCCCCTGTTTCCAAAGGTCGTCTGATACACCCTCTGCCAGCGGATTCTCCGGACCAATGATTGCGAGGCTAGCATTGATATCATCCGCATATTTGCACACAAGCTCCGGATCATTATAGTTCCCTATTTTGATTTCAGTACAGAGCTCTGCAATTCCAGGATTCATGTTAGAAGCTAAACAGTAGATTGATTTCTCTTGGGAAGCTCTGTTTAAAGCCATGGCAATGGCATGTTCGCGGGCACCAGAGCCAATAAGCAAAATAATCATTGCAAATATGATCTTTCCATGTTCCGTTTTTTCTCCAGGCTATCCATTTTTTTTGCATCCACGTCCCCGGTTATATATTGGCCATCAAGACATGCCATACAAAGACGATCAATATTATGTTCACCTTTTCTTGTAACCGCTTCAGCCAGACTATCGATTTCTTGATACATAAGAATATCCACCCCCATATATTCTTTTATTTCATCAATAGAACGTTGCGCAGCTGTTAGTTCTCCTCTGGTTGGCATGTCCACTCCATAGAAGCAGGGGAATTTGACCGGGGGACAGGCAGAGACAAAGTATATTTTTTTTGCGCCAAATTCACGAACCATTCGAACAATTTCTTTACTCGTGTTCCCTCGAACAATACTATCATCTACGATTAGCACATCTTTGTCACGAATCTCAAACTCCTGAGGTACTAATTTATATCGTATGGATTTCTTTCGCATTTCCTGCCCGGGCATTATAAAGGTTCTCCCTATAAATGGATTCTTATATAGCCCCTCTGAAAACCGAACCCCCAGTTCATTGGCAAAGCTCAAGGCAGCTGTATTTGCTGTCGATGGGGCAGGGATAATAATATCTGGGGTGATGTCTGGATATTGTTCTTTCCATTTTTTGGCCAGGTTTTGACCCATGCGCAAGCGAGAACGATAAACACTGATCTCGTTTTGTATTGAGTCGGGTCGGGAAAAGTAAACATATTCAAAAACACAGGGGGTAAATTGTTCATTACGCAGTGTGCGCTTGTGAACACGCCCGACCTCATCTATAAAAATTACCTCGCCAGGGGATACATTCCCGTCCGGTTCAAATCCTAAAGCATAGAACATAGTTGTCTCTGAAGCAAAAATATGATCTGTTGTGCCATCTTCATTCTTACGGATACCTTTAGTTAGCGGACGGATACCATGAGGATCCCGAAAAACTATCATACCCTTTTTCATGATTGCCCCTATAACGGAATAGGCACCACTAACTCGATCGAACACTGTTTCAACGGCACTACAAATCTGGTCAAAAAATGGAAGCTCACTTATATCAAGATTGGGGTGGTCCAGCGCATGCGCAAAAATATGTAATACAACCTCAACGTCAACTGAAGAGTTGATATGTCGATGATCTTGGCTGGAGACCTCATGAACGAGTTCAGAATAATTGACCAAATTTCCATTGTGTGCCATGGCAATACCATAGGGAACATGGGTCATTACTGGTTGTGCTTCTTCAACACTAAACCCACCAACTGTTGGATATCTTGTATGCCCGATACCAATGTTGCCCTGTAGACGAGCCATATTCTGTTCATCAAAAATATCACGAATAAGCCCGGTACCTTTCTTAACATGAAACCGCTGGTCATAGGTCATTATGCCTGCGGCATCTTGACCCCGGTGCTGAAGATGAATTAAACTATCATACAATTCTCCCGCTACAGGTTTGTGCGTGGAAATGATTCCTACAACACCACACATTATGATAGTTCCACAAGTTTAGGAGCCAGACCAATATAATTTGCAGGCGTAAGCTGATTAAGTAAATCTTTGTCTTTCTTTGGAATTCTCAAGTGGGTCACGAACTCCCTTAGAGAATCTTCTGTTATCATTTCTCCTCGGGTCAATTGTTTCAACTGTTCATAGGCGTCAGACGAGCCTGTCTTGCGCAATATGGTTTGAACAGCTTCAGCAAGAACTTCCCAGTGGTCATCCAACTCACGTGCCATACTATTCTTATTGATGGTGATTCGGCGAAAACCCTTAAGAATATTTTGGATAGCTATATAACCATGCCCCATTGCCACGCCCTGGTTGCGAAGCACAGTACTATCAGTCAGGTCGCGCTGCATTCTAGAAAGAGGTAATTTATTTGACAGATGATTCAATAGCGCATTAGCAATACCCAGGTTCCCTTCAGCATTCTCGAAATGGATAGGATTGATCTTATGGGGCATAGTAGATGAACCCACTTCCCCAGGAATTTTTTTCTGTTGAATAATTCCTCGACTGATATAAGACCATAGATCCCGACAAAGATCGATGAGAATTGTATTGATGCGTATCAAAATATGATAACTTTCGACAATAGAATCATGAGGCTCTATCTGGGTAGTAACAAGGTTAGGCTCAAGCCCCATTCTTTGAATGAACTCGCTTGCAAAATCAGACCAATCAATTTTTGGATAGGCTACTTTGTGCGCTGCCCAGGTTCCGGTAGCGCCGCCAAACTTTCCTAATAGTTTATGGGATTTTAGTTGCTCTAACTGACGGGCTAACCGTTTAGTGAAAACTGCTAATTCTTTTCCATATGTTGTGGGCGTGGCTGATTGCCCGTGAGTCATTGCAAGCATGGGAACCGTAGAATATGTTTTAGATGTATTCTTTAGTTTTTTTATCAGTGAGTTAAGGTCCGGGATATAAACATCAAGAACCGCATTCCGCCACATTAAGGAATATGATAAATTATTTATATCCTCTGATGTAATGGCAAAGTGTACCCATGGGAATAGTCGTTTTTTATTCATTTTATCAAGCCGTTCCCTGATATAATATTCTACTGCTTTCACATCGTGATTTGTAGCAGTTTCAATCGCTTTCACACGTTTTGCCTCGTCATCACTGAATGATTTGTATATCCTTCTTAGTTTTGATTTATCAGATATGGATAATGGCTCTAACTCGAGAACGTGTTTTTCATCACTAAGCATGATCAGATATTCTATTTCAACCATTAGACGATATTTAATAAGTGCAGCCTCAGAGAAATAATCTGATAATTTCTGGATATCCTTGGTGTAACGACCATCTAATGGTGAAATAGTGTTTAGTTTACTTGCCACGGTTCCCACAGATATTTATTGTATTTCCCTTATCCTACACACCAAATATTCGTTTGACCGCTAAAGCACAATTACCGGGATCAACCACTGTAAGAACTGGTGTATCACTGGGCATTTGCAGAGTAGAATGAATGTTAATTAACATATCTGCTTTATCTGAGAATGGTGGACACCCAAGGGTTGGGAATGTAGAGTTGGCAGCCACGAATCCGGACAACGCATTGGACCTGCCAGCGATGGTGATGTAAACAATGTTTTCGTCATCCTTGTTGGTTTCCAAAATTTCCAGCACTTTTAAAGGTTGCTTATGGGCTGACGCTACATGCTGTTCCCAGGAAATACCGTATTCATCCAAATTATCCGTTATTTTCTTTGCGTGGGTTTCATCGGATGTTGAACCCATAATAATCACTGCTTTCATTTTAATTTTT
>DCMX01000226.1:4169-4525 GCA_002321855.1 Fidelibacterota bacterium UBA1611
TGTATCTAAATGAATTTATTCAAACTCTCTTCAATTCGATCATTAATCGATTTTCCCGAATCTGGGAATGGAAATAATCCACATGTAATGGTTTCATATAAATAGATATATCTGCTGGATAATTCTTTAACAAGTTCTTTGGGTGCATCGGGAAGTAGTTCGTCATTATAAGGATCGCAATTATCCACGAACCAAAGTCGAAGAAACTCTTTATCAATATTTTGGGGTTCTTCTCCAGCTGTCATTCGCTCATCGTAAGATTCAGAGATCCAGTATCGGCTGGAATCTGGCGTGTGGATTTCATCAACGAGCATAATGTTCCCATCAGCATCGCGGCCCATTTCATATTTTGTGTC
>DCMX01000250.1:0-2151 GCA_002321855.1 Fidelibacterota bacterium UBA1611
TGGAGATCGCCACACAGCGAAATATACCAAAGATGGAAAACTATTTGTATCATTTAGGGATATGGCAAAGAATAGTCCAACCCAGGGAGATTGGGTTGCTTGGGTTGGTTCCTATCAAGACCTAACGGGAAATGGATTGGGTGAATACCGAATCCGAATCAAAAATAATTACAATAGTTGGGATAGTACATATCCCGGTGTGGAATTATTACCAACCGGTGAAATAGTGACCACTACCTATGGACATTGGGATGAGGGTGAAAAACCCTACATTATATCTGTCCGTTTAAACCTTAATGAATTAAAACCAATTCAAAGGGCAAAATAAAACCTTATTAAATTGAAACTCCTGTGAATCATCCCAACCCCTGCCCAATAGCGGGGTTTCGTGTTTATAGGAATAGTGGGTCTGGATTACGATTATATGCAATCGTTTATCTCAGTTTGAAGATAACGGATTTGAGCCCAAATTGTTCATTCATCCTGATTGGGTTGGTTCTTTGTAACTGTTGACAGTCTGATTCCATTGGTTCGAACTTATCGGCCGTTGCAACAGGGTTTTCCGGAAAAAACCATCGGAGTCAAGAATGAAAAAATCATTACTTTTATTGGCACTGCTTACTTTTGGCTGTTCAAAAAAACCCGTGGATATGGATGAAGTATTGTTTGATCGTGCTGACCGTTGGATTACTAACAGTAATTACAGTTCATTTTTTTTCTACAATGTAAAGGTATATAATGGGCCAGCATTTACTAAGCACAGTAATGGGGAAAAAAGAGAAAAAGGGGAAATAAAAAACGGCTATAAATCAGGAATCTGGTCAGGCTGGGATAAAGATGGTAATAAGCGCTACTCAGGCTCCTATAGGTTTGGGCAGGAACATGGTAGTTGGATTGGCTGGCATAAAAACGGCAAGAAGAAATATGAAGGGGATTATAATAAAGGCAAGCAAGTAGATAAATGGACCTATTATAATAATGGTGGTAAAAAGACGTCAGAAGAAATCTATATTGTATGCGATGAACAATGTGAAGATGAACACTATCCTAGACCCTGTCTACGAGAAGGGAAAATTAAAACTTCAAAAGAGTTCTGAATAATAACCTCACTTACAAACCAAATATTCCTGAATCTCTGATTTACCTGGATTTGTATTTTTTATTCTCTATGTAATCTAAAACATCATTCCTTATCAATCCGCGGAGTTTGTGTTAATGGAAGGTAGAAGTAGTTTTGAGTATAATTTTTATATGGATATCCAGTTGATACGGTTTGATCCTTCTATATTACCTGTTTCCGCTTAAACTTTGATCATTAAAGAAAAGATATATCTATTTCTGCCATTACTACACCACTCATGTATCAATCTCAATTGTTAAAATTTACTTTTACCATATTCGATCGAATATATAAAGGATCCGGAAAGGATTTATTTTAAAGAGTTCAGAGATGTCCGTACTATTTTAATACAGTGATTTAATCATGAAATTCATTGTTGAGGTCATTGCTTTTTGGATTCTTCCCCTTGCTTTGCTGATCGAATATCAATACTGGCAATCCATCGCTTGGGCCACACCTGAATTCATTTTTTACATTATCGCTGTTCCTACTATTGCTGCCTACATGATAGTGGCTACGGGCGCCGGATGGTTGAAGTTATGGGGATTCAATCTCAAGTACACATTATGGAAGGTACCTATTCAAATCGGTTTGGTCTATGGTAGTGTCATTAATGGTCTATTTTTGATATTTGTCAATCTTGTTTCCCTTCCATCTTCTGTCAGCTCAACGATAGCTATCGCAATACTGATTGCTATATCCGGTGCACTTTTGGGTTGCTTATACGATATCTCCATTATGCATTATGGGATACTGGATGTATATATTCGTCCATTCTACAAACGTGATAATACTATCAAGATCGTCACTGCATATGGACCACGGTTTTTTGGTTTGATGGGTTTTGTAATGGGTCTTAGCGTAAAGCTTGGTGTATATCTCTTGATCGAAACTGATCGAACTATCTCGTTATTAGTGGCGGCACCGCTGGGGATATTGATAGTTTACACTCCATTCCTGCTTTATTTATTGGTTATAATTGAGCAAAAAAGACATAAGACTGAAAGAAGGTGAATAATATGGATTTTTCA
>DCMX01000250.1:2531-5291 GCA_002321855.1 Fidelibacterota bacterium UBA1611
AATAATCAGCCTAACTAAGGAGTAGGTCATTGTCCCCATAATCCGGTCTTTCGGGATTTTTGTTTGTAATAGTGCGGTTGGTAGATTTGGGCAGAATCAGGAGCCTTTAATGAAACAATACTTTACAGGATTTTTCACAGCAAGCTGTCTTGCCGCATGTACATTTTTATTTATGGGTGCACACTATAAGAATACTGGCGGTAAACAGTATTTCGATAATATAATCGCAAATTCTATAACAGTGGTAAATAGGGATGGTAAAGGTGGTACGATTCAAATACTTAACAAAGATGCTAAAACAGTTACAATGTTCGGAAACGGAGAAATTGTGGCCTACAATAATTCTGGAACACAAACAGCCTTTCTTGGAGCCACAAAAGAAGGTAATGGATTATTAAGATTAGATCAAAATGGATCTGTTATGACCTACAATGAAAATGGTAAAAAGACCGTATTTTTAGGAACTAATGGATTCGGAAGCGGTGCTCTGAAAACTTTCAATGAAGAGGTAAAGGAAACTACCTTTATTGGAACTATTGAAAACGGTTATGGTAAACTTTCGGTAAACGATCACGATGGGAAAGTAACTGCTTATCTGCAGGATAATCTTAAGACCTTCAATGCTGATGGTACTATGACAGGGTATTTTGGTACGGACGAGGATCAAGATGGATCTACGGTATTATTCGATCGTTATGGGAATAGAGGCTGGAGCATAAGCGGGAAGAAATAATGCAATGATTATACTGTACCCTCACTATCTTTAGGGATGTATCAATATTTTGAATACAACTTTCTGTACTATTCCATTGATCTTGAATAATAATTTGATTTATGCTTAAAAGGAATTGTCTAAATAGCCATCGATCTTCAAGAAAAATAATTTCAATACAGCCTGATAAATTGATAATTTTTAGGGTTGGACAATAAGAATACCAAACGATTTATTAAAGGTTAGTGGCCCATTCAAACCTTTCGCTTTTCACTTTCAATAATTTCTGATAAGTTTAGCTATGCATAGACATTTAATTGTTCTAATGGTACTTGCGGGGATATTGTATTCTCAGGACGACCGCCCATTCGAGATCAATGTGGTCCCAAGGTATGTTGATGAGAAAAAAATTGTTGTTAATATTCAATTGACGAATTTGACAAATAAACCCTTAGACTATTTAGAAGGCTTCCTTGTGGAAAGAAGTACCAGCAGGAAAATATTAAGTGAAAAACGATTAGTACTCACTGCTGGCTATGAACCATCGCTGGCTAAAGGTTTCTCATCCACTAAGAGTTATGCGTACGATGTTGGTAAGGGGAAACCGAATACATATGAGTTTGTGATCTCAAAACTCAAATTCAATGGAGAGGATAAGATCTTTACCTGGCATCCAAAAGCCGGATATATTAGGGTCGACTAAGACATTTTTTGTTATTATTTAACCCTCCGGATAACACTGGGGGGTTTTTTATTTATAATGCTCAAGTTTATTCTTGAATAATTGTTTGTAGTTTTTAGAGTGTCGACCAGCTTCAGGAAAAAGGAATGGCGTAAAGAAAGAATTGAACAGGGCGTAACCTGGATGGGCGCGATAAAACTAGGATTAATTGATCCTCGATTAAAGAAGATCGTCAGGGACCCCATTAAGATCCCACTATTAGAAATTCCAAGTCCTAAAATGCTTGAATAGGGAAACCGGATTATTGCTGAAAGATTATCTTTGATCGGTTTAGATACAGCTTAAAATAGATTGTAATAAAAGTACCAGATCGATTGAAGATCTATTTTTAATGAATCCCTTATTAGATGAATGGTAAAGGCCTATAAAAAACTCAAGCAAGTGAGGTCAGACCACTGATATTATTTTATTACATTTACAGATGACTTTTAGGAAAATTCAAGGAGAAACCCGGCATTGATTTAGTAAGATATTTCAGTTAAGGTCCGTCATAAATGGGTTTTATAGTTGAAAAACCAAGGAGGAGATCATTATGAAACAGATCCTGGTCATATTGCTATTGGTTAATTCGGTATTACTTGGTGAGAACCTGAGATTAGTAGCGGGGTTCTATGATAATAGAATGCCTAGAACCATATATACGTATAAAGAGTTTGACGACAAGCTTGAATTGAGATCAAGCACTGAATATTATGAGAATGGTCAAAAAAGCTATGAGGTGATTTACAGGGATGGTTTGCGCAGTAAGAAAATTTGGTGGTATGACAATGGTAATAAAAAGAAAACGATCACATATAAAGACGGGAAATTAGATGGTCACTGGGTTACATGGAATTACGATGGAAATATGGAAATGGAAAAACTATATAAGAATGGTTCTTTGATAGAGGAAAGATCTATCATACAGCAGCATCAATAAATAGCGAGAATTGGATGAAGAACCTTATTACTGATTTCAACCATGTTCTTTTGCTTCTGATCATTCCCTCGCTATCATATTGCCTTGATGGAATTTTATTAAGATCTGGTATTGGGCACATCGGTGTTTTGCATAAGCTTTCGCAAGATGAAGTAATTTTTGTTATTCTTAATGATGACGAAAAAATTATCGTAACATATTCTCAGAAAGATATTCTTGCCATATACAATATTTTAGGAGGTAATATGGTTAGTGTACCTAAAAAGGGTGATGAATATTTTTCACCAACAAAGAAATATTTGAAAATTGAGCGAACTGAACAAGATATCAATAATATTTTCTTGATCTACTACGATAGAGGAAAATGGCTAAATGAAGACAAACAAA
>DCMX01000250.1:5691-49161 GCA_002321855.1 Fidelibacterota bacterium UBA1611
AATATGAATCAAATTGGTAAAATATTAAAAGATCAAATTTCCGAATAGAAACAAGTAACGAAAATGCCTTTATCATAGATTTTTTCATCGTACTTTTCTCTGATCTTATATTTGTCCAGATTTTTGGAGTAATTTTTGTTTTAGTTGTATATTTATTATAGCGTTGGAGCGCTCGGAAATGAACTTGTTTGAAAGACAGACCACTATTAATGACAGGGCTACTGCTCTGACCTACCAAACATCAACTGTCAGTTTTGCCCTATCTGGCCTAATCAATAAAGATTATCGGTTGTCATTCAGGCAAAATTTAAATTTGATATTGATCATGACAGCCCAACAGATCCATTTAATTGACCGACTATTGCATTTCCATGATCCGATAAACCGGACATCTATAATGCACCGGGTCTTCATAGGACAGGCTCGTATGATCGCTGGATTATGGCCACAGTTTCATGAGAAGGGATCACTTGAATTCTTTTCTGATAAGCAACTGGAATATTTTCAGTATAGTGATATATTATCTGATAATGAGATTCATTATCCCCGTCATTCGTTACTATGGGAATATGGTGAAGAGATTGCCAAAACATCGGATCAGTCAAAAAACCACAGCATTATACTGCTTACTTCAGAGACCTATAGATACTCCTATATTGATAATTCAGACATGATGCATTTTATCTATGGTTGAGAAAATGATGAAACCAAATATCTGATCAAATCATGTCAAAAAAGATGACAATCAAAATAAAACACAGTTTTTTCCTATTAGTAGTATTTCTGTATATCACCCATACCGAAGTAACTGCCCAACCCCAAAAGGTCATGTTTCACAGATTAACTGAAAAGAAAGGTTTGACCTATGCGCCTGGTCAGAAAAAACCTTTTACGGGTACAGTTTTTGCAAATTATAAGAACAAGGGTAGAAAATTAAGGGGTAATTATAAGAATGGTCTGCGCCATGGTCTCTGGACCCACTGGAATGATGAAGGTAAAAAAGAGAGAGAAGAATCCTATAAACAAGGAAAAAAGGATGGTAACTGGACCTACTTTGATGAGAATGGGATAAGAGAAAGTACCGAGACCTATCTTAAAGGAAAACCCAGTGGAAAGCTGACCTATTTTTATTCGAATGGTAACAGAGAAAAAGAAGAATTTTATCTAAAGGGTAATCGAGAAGGGAAATGGACCGATTGGTATGAGAACGGGAAAAAGGAGAAGGAAGAATTCTATAGCAAAGATAAAAAGAATGGAAAATGGACATACTATAATGAGAAAGGACGTCGTGAAAGTATAGTATCCTATAAAAACGATCTAAGAGATGGAAGGTCAACTTATTGGTATGGGAGTGGAAATAGGAAGGAACGAGAAGAAAACTGGCGTCAGGACCGAGAAAATGGATTATGGACCTGGTGGAATGCAAGAGGAAGGAAAATAAAGGAGGGCAGTTACAAGGATGGACAGAAACATGGTATTTGGGCCATCTATGATAGTCGGGGCAGAAAAATGGAAGAAAATCAATGGAAAAATGGGGAACTATCGGGGAAGTCTTTCCAGTGGGACCAAAGAGGAAACAAAATAGTTCTCAAAAGTTTTAAAGCCGATGAAAAAAATGGATTATGGACCTGGTGGTCCAAAAGTGGTAGAAAACAAAAAGAAGGCAATTACAAAATTGGACAGAAACATGGTACCTGGACCTTTTTTTACCCGAATGGAAAGAAAAAAAGAGTGGAGAATTATTGGAATGACAAAAAACATGGTAAACTGACGGTATGGTATGAGACTGGCCAAAAAGAAAGGAATGAATCTTACCGGAACGATAAAAAACATGGTAAGTGGATCTATTGGTATGGAAATGGGAAATTAGAAAAAGAAGAGGAATATAAAAATGGTGTCCAGACCGGTGGCAAGCATTATGACTATTTTGGGGAATAAAGTATAATATTCTATTAAATATCTACAAATCGATCCTAAATAACGCCATCCCACTAAAGTGGTTTAGAGCAGTTCGCACTGGTCATAAATAATATGAAATTAAAGGCTCAATTAACGGAATACATCCATAGGGGACGTATGCTCCGATATATCACTGCAGCTCTTATGACCATTAGTATACTGATAGCTCACGACCGTGATAATAGGGCTATTGAGTTTCCCAATATCCCTGAATATCTTACCCTAAAATGTGATCTTCATATGCACACAGTATTCTCCGATGGTAGTGTCTGGCCAGATATTCGTGTGGAAGAGGCTGTAAGGGATGGGTTGGATGCTATTGCCACTACAGAGCATTTGGAATATCAGCCTTGGAGAAATGATATTCCTCATCCTGACCGTAACCGATCACACCAGTTAGCGAGTTATTTTTCCCGAGATGAAAACCTAATGGTCATCAATGGGTCTGAGATAACAAGATCAATGCCCCCAGGACATGCCAATGCTATTTTCATAGAAGATGCTAATCGATTGATCTTAGATGACCCTTTGGATGTTTTTCAGGAGGCCCGAAGGCAGGGTGCATTCATATTCTGGAATCACCCACACTGGATCAGTCAATCGCCTGATGCCCTGGTTCCTTTATCCAATATCCATAAGGAATTGATTCGTGATGGTCTCTTGGAGGGGATAGAGGTTGTGAATGATACGACCTATTCTGATGAGGCTCTGCAGATTGCCTTGGACCATAACCTGACAATCCTGGGTACATCTGATATTCATGGGATCGTAGACTGGCAGTACAAGATCCCAGATAGTGGGCATCGTCCGGTTACCCTGGTGTTCTCCCGCGAACGTACCGCTCGATCCATCAAACAAGGATTAAAGAATCGACGCACTGTAGTATGGTTCAATAACCTTCTGATCGGTAGGGAAGAATATATCCTACCTTTGATAAATGAATGTCTTGACATTACAGCAGTAAGGTACCGTAAAGGGTCCTCTGTTGTGTCTGTTACAATTTCTAACCATTCAGATGCGGAGTTTGTTATGAGAAATCTTTCACAATTTAACTTTTATGCTGATGCGGATCTGGTCACTATTCCGCCCCATGGAGAAAAAATATTGGAAGTAAAAACACTTAGAAGTCCTTCTAAATTTGAACTGCGATTCAGTGTTCTAAATGCTATCACCGCGCCAGGGATCCATCCAGAGATAACATTGCTAGTGAACAGGCGATGAACATTCTCTTTTATTGGATAATGTTCAATATACGTTCCTTGTGAGATCACGATATGGTGTTTTACATTTGGTACTCTTAAATGCCGAACTTTACTTTATATATCAATGGGAAAGAGCGCCAGATCAACTTGGATGGGAGCACTCCACTTTTATGGGTTCTTCGGGATGAATTAGATCTTACTGGCACAAAATATGGTTGCGGAAAAGGGCTTTGTGGGGCCTGTACCGTACACATAAATGGAGAACCGACCCGCTCCTGTATCACCGCGGTTGATACCGTGGATGAGGAAGATATCACAACCATAGAAGGTCTACAACAGGGTGATATCTTTCACCCTGTCCAAAAAGCCTGGATAGCAGAGGATGTACCTCAGTGCGGGTATTGCCAGTCTGGACAGATAATGGTTGCGACAGCTTTGCTGGTTCGTAAACCAGACCCAACTGATGATGATATTGATTCCGCAATGAAAATGAATATTTGTCGCTGCGGAACCTATCAGCGAATACGTAAGGCCGTACACCATGCTGCAGGAGAGATCAGACGTGGCTGACAAAATTATTGTTAACCGCAGGGATTTCATTAAAACTGCTACCGTTGCAGGTGCCGGACTTGTGATTGGATTTCATTTACCGTTTCGGAATCGCTTACAGGCAGCCAGTGTAGGTCTTGAAAGGTCATTTGCTCCAAATGCTTGGATTATTGTACGGCCTGATGATCAGGTCGTTTTCAAGGTGACAAAATCAGAAATGGGGCAGGGGGTATGGACCTCATTGCCAATGATCATCGCTGAAGAGATGGATCTTGACTGGTCCACTATTAGGGTTGAACAGGCATTGGAGTCTGAAGGTACCGGCGGCAGTAGATCCATACGGGGTTTGTGGACACCTTTGCGCAAGGCTGGAGCAAAAGCCAAGGATATGCTTCTTGAAGCCGCCGCGCAGAAATGGAAGGTCGGGAAAAATGAATGTGTTTCAGAGAATGGAACGGTACACCACAAGCCTACGGGAAAGAAAATTAGATATGGGGATCTTGCAATAGCTGCTTCCAAACTGCCGATACCATATAGAGTACCACTTAAAGATCCTTCTGATTTTAAGCTGATCGGAACTGACGCATTACGCATTGACACACCCTTGAAAATAAATGGCCGAGCGCAGTTTGCCATGGATGTAAACATAGAAGGAATGGTCTATGCTTTTGTTGTACGCTGTCCGATCTTTGGAGGTACACTTGGTTCCATAGATAAGCGTAGGGCACTATCAATAAACGGAGTTCTTGATATTTTTGAGGTCTCGAATGGTGTTGCAATTGTTGGTTCGACCACATGGGCTGCGCTACAGGGCAGAAAGGTGCTCGATATAAGTTGGAAGGAGGGGACAGCGGCAGATCTGAACAGCGATTCCATTGATAGATTATTTAAAGAACAAGGTAAGAAAAAAGCTGCTAAAGGTAGAAATGATGGTAACACAAAACGGGCTCTAAGAAATGCAGAAACTGTTGTTGAAGCGGTCTATCAGGTACCATTCCAGGCTCATGCTGCTATGGAACCGATGAACTGTGTTGTTGATGTCCAGCCAGACCGATGCCGGTTGTGGGCACCGACCCAGTCGCCTGGAGATGCCCGAAAACAAGCTTCAGAGATCACGGGGCTTCCAAAGGAAAAAATTGATGTCAATGTAACTTTTCTCGGTGGCAGTTTTGGCCGCCGCTCGTTCAATGATTTCATTAGTGATGCGCTGGAAGTCTCCTATCACATGAAAAGACCCGTCAAACTTATCTGGATGCGGGAAGATGATATGCGCCATGATTATTATCGCCCTGCCAGTCGACATATCATGGCTGGAGGTCTGAGTAAGGATGGAAAGCTTGAAGCATGGAAACACCGTGTTGTTGCCCCATCTATCCTTTTCGGACAAATGTTCAAATATCCTATTCCTCTAAAGGATAAATTAGATATTATTGCACTTGAAGGTGCCAAGAATGTTGCTTATGCGATTCCCAATATACGTGTGGAGTATAGATCTGCTAACACTGCAGTACCTGTAGGGTGGTGGCGTTCCGTGTATGATTCGCAGAACGCCTATGCGAACGAATGCTTCATGGATGAGCTAGCTGAGTCAGCAGGCCAGGATCCGTTACAATTTCGCCTTACCTATCTTACAAACTCACCCCGTGATACTGAGGTTTTGAAAATGGTGGCCAAAAAGGTGAATTGGGGGCAGAAACTATCCAATGGAAGATCTCAGGGGCTGGCATGTCATGCATCATTCAGATCACACGTAGCTCAGGTGGCGGAGGTATCCGTGAATAGTAAAGGAATGATAAGGGTACACCGTGTTGTGTGCGCCATTGATTGCGGGCAAGTGGTTAATCCTTCAATTGTCCGTTCACAGATAGAAAGTTCAATTGTTTATGGGTTATCCGCGGCTTTGAAGGGCGAGATCACTATTGAGAATGGTGGTGTTGTCCAGGGGAATTTCCATGAATTTGAGGTTCTTCGTTTTCATGAGATGCCAAAGGTCGAGGTATATATTGTTAAAAGTGATGAGCACCCTGGAGGCGTTGGCGAACCAGGCCTACCACCGATCGCTCCAGCAATAGCCAATGCCGTGTTTTCTGCAACCGGGAAACGGATCCGGAAATTGCCAATCAAACCTGAAGATCTAAGGTCCTGATAAATAAGATCCTCGCTATCTTTTCTGTATTATTGTTGGGATGTGAACATATGTCAGAATCCAAATTAAAATTTATTATTGACTATCCTAGGGAAGATGATGGAACATTGGTGGAAGGTCGCATATTGCTTTTTTTAGGACGCAATGGTGAAAAAGAACCTCGTTACCAGATCAACGATAAGGCCGGAACAGCCATGGTATTTGGGATTGATGCCATTGGGGATCAACCGTCCAAAGGTGTCACGATAGATGGAAACGTATTTGGTTATCCTTTAAAAAGTCTTGATGATATACCTGCTGGTGAATATTGGGTCCAAGGGCTGCTCCACAGATATGAGACTTTCGATCTGAAGACGGGACACACTGTTAAATTACCCATGGACCGTGGCGAAGGACAGCATTGGCATTCTGCACCGGGGAATAATTATAGTGTCCCAAAGAGGATCTTTCTTGATCCGATCAAAGGATTTGAAATTAAGGTCCAGCTTGATCAGGAAATACCACCGATTGAGCAGCCGAATGACACCAAGTATATCAAACACGTTAGGATAAAAAGCGAATTGCTAAGTGAATTTTGGGGACGCCCCATGTATCTGGGGGCCCACGTTCTTCTTCCGGAAGGATATGAGGATCATCCCGAAGTGCGGTATCCACTTATGATCTTCCATGGACATTTTCCAAAGGACCTCGGCGGTTTTAGGATAGAACCACCAGACCCTGATCTGGAGCCAGAGTATAGCGAACGGTTTCAATTAGAAGGGTACAACCAGATTGTACAAGATCATGATCATAGATTTTATAAAGAATGGTCAAGCCCGAAATTTCCAAGGGTCTTAGTGATAGAGATCCAGCATGCCAATCCATATTACGATGATTCCTATGCTGTTAATTCAGCGAACCTGGGCCCTTACGGTGACGCCATCACTTATGAACTGATACCATATATAGAAAAGAATTTTCGGGGCATTGGTGAAGGCTGGTCCCGTTTTCTCTATGGCGGTTCAACCGGTGGATGGGAAGCTTTGGCTGTACAGATTTTCTATCCTGATGAGTACAATGGGTGTTATGCTGCTTGTCCGGACCCTATTGATTTTCGAGCATATTGCCTGGTAAATATTTACGAAGATAAGAACGCTTATTATACTGGTCCTGTATTCAAGCGTGTTCCACGACCTGGTCACAGGAATTACCTTGGGGAGTTGGATGCAACACTGGAGCAGATGAACCATAAGGAACTGGCTTTGGGAACGCGGAGCCGTTCTGGGGATCAGTGGGACATCTGGGATGCAGTATATGGTCCCATGGGGCCCGATGGATACCCCCAGCCTGTTTGGGATAAGCTTACAGGGGTCATTGACCATAATGTAGCGGACTACTGGCGAGAAAATTATGATCTAAGGTATATCCTGGAACGTGACTGGGTGAAGCTTGGGCCCAAGCTGGAAGGCAAGATCCATGTGTATTGCGGAGATATGGATAATTATTATCTCAATAACGCTGTGTACCTTATGGAGGAATTCTTGGAGGGTACAAAGGAGCCCTATTATAATGGTGAAGTGGATTACGGTGACCGTGCGGAACATTGCTGGAATGGTGATCACACCCGGCCAAATGCCATTTCCAGGCTGCGATATAACCAGATGTTCATCAAGAAAGCGGTAGAGCGTATGGAAAAGACCGCTCCATCTGATGCTGATCTTAAAAGCTGGCGCTACTAATAGGTGTCTTTCAGATCGATGATCAATTCATCTTTATATATGTCCATTCTATTGGGCCTATGAAGTGACCAATAAACGAAATATACTTACCGAGATCGAATCTCGCAAGATCAGTGCAATTATCCGAACAGATGATCAGAAGCTTGCCGCAGATGCTATGAGTGCAGCAGTGAATGGAGGGTTCCGTATCGTTGAATTCACTCTTACCACTCCGGGAGCCCTTCATCTGATCTCCGAATTCAGGAGACGAGATGACGGTCTTCTTGTAGGCGCTGGCACTGTCATGTCCATTGACCAGGCAAAAGATGCTGTAAGTGCCGGTGCACAGTTCATTGTCTCACCAGTGTGTGATCCGGAGATAATCAGGCACGCAGTGGATCTTGATGTTGTCAGTATACCTGGCACATTTACTGCCACAGAGATGAAGACAGCACATGAACTTGGGGCTGACATGGTAAAATTATTTCCTGCACCTGCTGATATTTCTAATTTTATATCAGCAATTCTGGGACCCATGCCATATCTGAAGATCTTTCCAACCAACGGTGTGGATATTGATAATATGCTGTCAGTATTGGACTCAGGGGCTGTAGGGGTAGGATTTGTGAAGACCCTTTTCGACCCTGTAGATTTGCATAGAAATGATTTTAGAATGGTCGAAAAGAGAGCTTCAGCTATATGTGACCGGTTGACCCAGTCAGGCTCAGTTTGAATTTTTCACATTAATATTCATTGCTAATTAAAAAAGTTCGATCGGTCAGTTTCCCAATTCTGATATTCACTCTACAGCATATTTTGGAGGGTATCTTTTGTGCCAGGAAGTTGCCTCTTGATATAGTTGAGCTATAGCTATAGCGTTGCCATCATTATAGAGGTCAGCAATAAAACTGATGCTGGTAGGATAATCCTTATTGTTGAACCCGTTTGGGAGTACTACACATAGGTGACCGGAAAGATTAGTGCGCAATAAATTATCTTCCCAAAAAGAGGGTACGACGTATACATCTATTGAATCAAAGAGTTCATTCATTTTTTCATTTAATAATACACGAGCTCGGTTGGCCTGAATGTACTCGACCGCAGGTATATAACGGGATCTTCTGAACACATTGGGCCAGGCCATGCGCATTTGCCGCACCAGTTCATTATCCTGGTTAGTTCGGATCAATTCATCAAAGGCCGCCGCAGCCTCGACACTCAAGAGAAAGGAAAGGGCATTGGTCAGGAATTCAGGTAGTTCGATAGGTATTAGTTTGATCCCTAATGATCTTAATATATCCAGAACCTCTTTATCATTCTCGGTTGTGGCTGTATCTTCAAAAGCAGACCCTACATAGGCGATACGTAAGTTCTCTATTTGCCTTGGTTTGGGAACTTGAAATGGAACATCCATGACCGATCTGTCAATGTTGTCAGAGCCCCGTATGTTACTATAAATGAGTGCACAATCCGCTACAGAACGACACATGGGTCCCAGTTTATCCATTGTCCAGCTAAGTGTCATGGCTCCAGCCCGGCTCACGGTTCCAAAAGTGGGTCGTAAGCCTGACACACCATTGCGAGTAGAGGGTGTAGATTCCCATGTTTCTGACCCGATAGAAAAAACAACCAAGCCAGCCGCAGTGGCTGAACCAGGTCCTGCCGAGCTACCGCTGGAACCTTGCTCCAGATCCCAGGGGTTACGGGTCTTGCCATCGAACCATACATCACCCCAGGCCAGAGCACCTAAACTCAGCTTAGCTATCAATACTGCACCGGCTTCATCCAGTTTTTGAATGACGGTAGCGGTTTCAGCGATAACTTGGTTCTGGTAGGGTGTTGCTCCCCAAGTGGTCCGGTAGTCAGGTACCGCGAGAAGATCCTTGGCGCCCTAAGGGATGCCATGCAGTGGTCCTCGATAGTTTCCCGACTTGATTTCTTGATCTACTCGTCTCGATCGTTCCAATGCTAATTCTTTGGTCACGGATATAACACATTCTAATTCTGACCCGAATCGTTTGACACGGTCTAAATACATGATGGTCAATTCTTCTGATGTGACAGCTCATGTACGAATTAGATGTGCGAGCTCACCCACGGTTCATGAACGCACATTCTTCAATATCATCTGGACGGTCTGTAACAATTTCCTGAAATTGGTATTGATCATTGCCAGTAGGGAACTGGAGTCCGGACGACCGAGGCAGGGAATAGAGTGGAAATGTCACATGATTGGGTAGTTCCAGTTTATGCAGATCTTTATACTGTCCACGAAGTTCAATAAGACCTGGTAAGATGGAACCCCTTTCCGAATCTGTGAACTATAGACCCATTAGTTTCTCGGCACTTTGTAAATGTTGTTTTACAATTTTCTCTGGATCACTACAAGAGATAATGACCAATAGCGATAAAATTGAATATTTCTTCATGCTGATATCCTTTTTTCACTTAAAAGCTTTACACTATACTGCTGACCCTGTTCTTGATACAATGATAGGACGGTATTTCGGTATAAGTAATACAAGGATTATCCCTGCTGCAGCCAAAATAAAATGAATGCTGGTAAAGTTCATACCGGTCTGGACAGAATAGTTCTCCACTATCCAACCAGCTATGATTGCGCTGGTTATCACGGCAACACGGGTATATACTCCCAGAATTGTCTGTACCCGACCCATGATCTCATTCGGAACCTGTTCCATGAAAGTAGTACGAATACATATCCTGGCCGAGTTGTTATGGAGGCCCATGAACAGATAGGCCAAAGCAGCCAAAACAACATGGGAAAATCCGGGAGAAAGCCACGCCATTATCGCCGAGATAATATAACACACAAGTAAGAACCTGTGTTTTCCTAATATGGTGGAACCGATCCCAGCCACAATAGTTGATAATAGGGCTCCAATGCCATACAGCCCTTCCATGATCCCATATCCCCAGCTCCCTGCCAGGTATATATCTCTGGACATGGTGATCGTGATAACCGACATTGCTCCCCAGATCGCTACATCGGCTAAGATCGTAGTAAGCCCGAGAAGTAGAACACCAATATTCTGTTGAAAAAACCTGAAACCTTTCATAAGCGCGGAGATTATTTTCTCAGTGTTTCCCGATCTCTTCTGATATGAGAATGGTGCCAGGCTGATCAAGATCCCAGAAACCAGATAGGTCAAAGCATTAATGGCTAAAGCTGTATTCACACCAAAATAATGAACGACCAGACCGCCGAGACCTGCTCCTAATATCGATCCGGTCTGATAGCTGGCAGATAGCAATGCGTTCGCATTGAAATATTCATCCGGTTCTACCAGCTGCTGTACGAAAGCTTGTGCGGTTGGCCAGAATAATGAATTGCCAATTCCCATAAGGAACACCATTATGAATAAACTCATCATCGTGAACGAATTCAATAAAAGTGTCGATAAAAAAACAATGATTATTACCATACGAACGATATCAAGAATGACCATAAGCCATTTTCGATTCATTCGATCTATGATCACTCCGGCAAATAGTGCCAGTAAAACACCTGGTATGGTTGCTGCTGCCATGATCTTTCCAAGGGCAAGCTCTGATCCGGTCTCTTCTAGTACGAGCCAACTAATACTGATCAAATTCAAACCGAACCCTATCAGTGAAATGGCATTACCCAGGAAAAAAAGAGTGAAGGTTGGATTTCTTAAAAGTGTTAGCAAATTGAATTCCGTAGCAGAAGATCATTAATATGAGAAGCAAATGTTAATTAAAGTATGAGAATGAAAAGGGAAAAGATACTAAATAGCGCAACACATACAGGTGTAATAATTAGGTGTGATCCATGCAAATTGCGGTATATTACCTTAGAACAGATATTTAATTTTCAAAGATTGAAATGGTAACAAAATAATAAAGATCGCATGAATTGTTACTTGGCCATACCTACCCTATTCCTTGCTGCTACTATTGGTTTGGCTCAGCCTGGTTCACTAATTGGGTACGAGCAAATAGGGTCAATGGAGGCCGGCGAGATAGAGACAGCATTGAATATAGCATTTGGTATGGATGCTCCAACATCCATCTATTCCATATCAATGTATAGTATTACTTATGAGATACAAACGTCAGATGGAACCACGGATACTCTTTCTGGCGCTGTCGCATTTCCCCATGATCCAACCAGAGCATTCCCCATTGCTAGCTATCAGCATGGTACCACAATTCTTGATAACAATGTTCCATCGATCACCGGTTTAAGTGCCGATAACTTGGAAATAACCTTAATTGCGATGATCGCAAGTTCTAATGGTTTTATTACGGGTTTCCCAGATTACATGGGTTTGGGTATCTCAGAAGGATACCATCCCTATATTATTGCTGATCCATATATGCTGGCTGTGACGAACTTAATTAGAGCGATCAAACATCTAGCATTCGAGATCGATCCTATTGGGTCTTTCCAATGGAACAACCAGCTTTATCTTCTTGGTTATTCAGAGGGCGGGTATGCTACTATGGCTGCGCAAAAAGGGATAGAAGAATCATTATTGGATGAATTGCCGATCACGGCATCTTTCCCAATGGCCGGGCCTTATGATCTTGCAGGAACGATGGTGGATTATTTTTTATCTATCCCAAACTATCCGCAACCATATTATGTGCCTAACGTCTTGTTCACTCACTTGGATTATTATGGATCCCTGGATGACATAGACCAGTATTTTCTTCCGGTATGGTCAGACACTCTTCCTATTCTATTTGATGGCACACACTCAGGGTGGGAGATCAATGATCTGATGCCGGAAAATCCTTTGGACATTTTACTACCAGGCGTTTTAGAAGAGTTCATAGAAGATGAAGAACATTTTTTCCGGTTAACCTTATTAGAGAATACTCTCCTTGATTGGGTGCCCATAACCCCAACATACCTGATCCATGGCATGGGAGATGATATTGTTCCATATGCCAATTCCGAAGTTGCATATATTGATTTTATTTTGGGAGGTGCCTTGGATGTAACATTGGTGAATTTTTCAGAGTCTGAAGGAGGCCATGCTGAACTCGCATTACCGTGCATCTTTGAAGCCTATGAAATTATGTTGCAGTATCAGGAATTGAATTCTAAGGGAGATATAGATGGAGATGGAGACCTATCCGAGAATGATATAGAACTCTTGGTACAATATATTCTCAATGGTAATGAGATGAGGACATATGAGAGTTGGGCAGGTGACTGGGATTATGATAACATAAATTCTATTTTTGATCTGACGGCCATTTCTCTATTGATAGATTAAACTGTAAACAACGGAGTAACTATGAAATATTTTATTTCCTCTTTTTTACTGATCTATTCGGTTTTTTCTCAAGTTCCATCTGCTTTGCGACCTGTGCACACTTATTCTATAGTAGCACGTGATCCAGCAACAGGACAATTAGGGGTTGCCGTCCAAAGCCATTGGTTCTCTGTAGGGGTCCTGGTTCCCTGGGCTAAGGCTGGTGTTGGTGCTGTTGCCACCCAGTCCTTTGTCAAGGTAGAATATGGTCCAGATGGACTAAAACTGATGGAGCAAGGATTCACAGCAGATCAAGCCTTGGAAAAATTGGTCTCTACGGATGATGGTGAAGCAGTGCGCCAGGTAGCTATGATAGATATCCATGGTAATGTTGCCGCACATACAGGTACACGTTGTATTTATGCAGCTGGTGATCAGCAGGGAAAGAATTATTCCGTACAAGCAAACTTGATGGAACATGAAACAGTTTGGCCGGCCATGGCTGAAGCATTTGAGAGTGCATCCGGTGACCTGGCGGATCGAATGATGGCCGCACTGACAGCAGCAGAAGCGAGGGGTGGTGATATCCGTGGTAAACAATCTGCCGCAATGCTGATAGTTACTGGAGAGCCATCGGGGATTCCATGGAAGGATAAGGTCCTAGATCTAAGAATAGATGATCACCCCGAACCACTCCAAGAGCTCCGACGCCTGATTCGCGTACATCGTGCATACCAGCATGCAAATAAGGGTGATCTGTATGTAGAACATAAAGAGATAGAGAAAGCCCTTACCGAATATAAAAAGGCAGCAAAATATTATCCTGAGAATCCGGAGTTACCTTATTGGTCCGCGGTGACGCTGGCAGATATTGGACGGGTCAAGGAAGCCCTTCCCATTTTTAGAGATGTGTTCTCCCGGGAACCTCGATTAAGAACGCTTATCCCTCGACTGGCGAAAAGCGGTCTGCTTCCTGAAAATAAAGATCTAATCGATAAGATCATTTCAATCAAATAAACTTATCTTTTCACTTGATTAGTTGATCCCATTTAGCTGAATCGGTTCATTCTATATTTGATCCCATGAATTACACTGAGCGAGCAGGTCTTATTTTACCATTCTGGTTACTCTCTTCTTGTTATTTTCTGATTCCTTTCATCCGAGACCCGATTGACCCACCTGCCCTTCTGATCACAATTGATAATGTGATACCATTTGTCTGGTGGATGATAATACCCTACTATCTTTATTATGTTGCTCTTTTCTTACCACTTCTAATAAGTGAAAGATCAAGGCTTCAGGGTTTTGTCTCTATTGCTATGCAATTACTGCTGATCTCTTATGCAGTTTTTATTTTGTGGCCGATCACCTGTGAAACTGTGATGAAGAGTGTTGAGCCGAATCCATTGATGTACCTCTATGATGCTGTTGAATTCTCTTGGCTTAAGCAAAATGCACTGCCATCCGTCCATGTTGCTATCAGTGGGCTTACAGGGCTAATACTTGCGAATGAAAGACCCGATCTAAAATGGGTCTTCTGGATAGGTGCTCTTCTGGTGTTCTTTTCAACATTTCTGGCAAAGCAGCATTTTATGGCGGATGGAATAGCTGGATCGTTTCTGGCTATTGCAGGATATCAACTATGGAAAAGGTCCTTTTAGTTTATTAAAATGAGAAAAATATTAATTCGTTTAGCTGTGATCATAACCCTTGTCTTCCTTTTAGGCTGGTACTTAGCTATTTGGTCAACTCATTTATGAATTTAAGATACAGTTTGCTGTTTATTTTTCTGATGGTCTCGCCTATTATGGCAGAACACGATTCCACTGCTATTCATCACGACCCATGGTTCGCGTATGATAAAGTACTACATTTCGGTGTGAGCTGTTCAATTGTTTTAAGCACTCACTATGTGCTCTCAGAAAAGATGAATATACATGATGATATGTCACTATCAACCTCAGTGATCATCTCCATGGGAAATGGGATAATAAAGGAAGTGTGGGATAGCAGGCAACCAAGTGGGTTTATCAGCAGGAGGGACATCATTGCGGATGTGGCAGGAATCATAGCAGGAATTTGGATCATTTCGTTATGAATCTTTCTATTTGGAAATGGTTGGTGATCCTATTTTGGATGAGTGTGGCTTCTGGTATTGTTTTAGGATTATCCTTTTATTTCGATCTACCAGAACAGATCGCAGGACCCCTATTGTTCATTACAATAGGTATGTCGGTATCAGGTGGAATCAATTATTATAAGAGATAATTTATTTAGGCAATCTTTTCCGTTATGATACCTTATTCATAAAAATTAGAAATGAAAGATCTTCGAACCTTGGTCTTCTCTTTATTGTTGTTGATTGGTATCATTCTTCCAAGGAATAAAACTGATCCAAAACTCATTTTTATTTACAATGCTAAAAGAGGATTTATAAATGAAATCACAGATCTTGCGCATAAGATGATTTCTCCTGAAACCTATCCTTGTGATCTGTGTGCTCTTACCTATGATACATTCGCCATGAAGCAAGAATGGTCAAACTATATTGACCGTTTACCTATGAAGACTGTTTTTATGTATAAGGATAAATTAACTGAAAATGTCATGAAAAATGTGGAGCCTCCAGCTATATTCTTGCTAAAGGATGATAATTTAACAAATGTTCTGTCTGCAAAAGAATTCAATAGTATTGATAATCTGGAAGGGTTGATCAGAAAAATTGACCAAATATTAGAGGAGCATAGTGTGAAGAATGAAATGAATGATAGAAAGCTATATTTAAGTAAAGAAGAATGGGAAAAAAGATTAAATAGAGAACAATACCATATCTTGAGAGAAAAAGGTACAGAACGGGCTTTTTCAGGCAAGTTCGACAAATTTTTTGATATTGGGACCTATGTTTGTGCTGGTTGCGGTACTGAGCTCTTCACATCTGACACCAAATATAATTCAGGCTGTGGATGGCCGGCATTCTATGAATCACTCCCGGGAACCATTGAAGAAACTTCCGACCATAGTGTTGGAATGACCCGTACAGAGATAACCTGTAAAAAATGTGATGGACATTTAGGACATGTGTTCAATGATGGTCCCCGGCCAACGGGCTTGCGTTATTGCGTGAATTCTGCCTCACTTGAATTTGAACAAATAGAGAAAGAACAATGAAAAGGGGAACTGTTAAGGAATATGACCGGACCAAAGGTTTCGGTTTCATCAACTCAGATGATGGTAATGACCTTTTTGTGCATGTAAGTGGATTGCGTGAACATTTAAAGGAAAGAGGACTAAGAGCTGGGCAGCGGGTCTCTTTCGATGTGGATTGTGATGTGAAAGGTGACCGGGCAGTAAATGTCCGGGTCGGGTGATCTATTTTAATAGCGTGATCTTTTGAGTTAGTATTGTTCCGCCGGTCTCCACCTGCGCAAAATAAGCCCCTGAAGCCCATTTTCTTCCATCTATCCTGAATGTATGGTGTCCTCTGGGAATGGGACCCAAATGGTTATTCTGAATTAACCTTCCACCGGAATCCATAATCCGAATGTTTACGTTACCGGATGCCGGAAGAGTGTAGCCAATGACAGTCGTTGGATTGAAAGGGTTGGGGAATGCTGCGTGCACCTTAAAATGTGCCGGTAGCACTGGTGGTTTTACTGATAACGGTTCCTGAACAAAGGGTATTGGATCAAATGATTGGCCAAATACATTCTGTGCAATGTATTCCGGTAGGCCAAACCAGTCCGTGATCAGAGTTGAATAGATTTGCCTGAAATCATACTGGACCTGCATGTTATTATTATTATTCAGGTTCGTTAGATCAGGATTATCACCAAAAATATCCGGCACGATTGATGAACCAAAGAAAAGACAGGGAGCACTTGTTCCATGGTCAGTACCTAAGGAACCATTTTCGTAGACTCTACGCCCAAACTCGCTGGTTGTCATGACCATGACCCGATCCTGGAGACCTTGATTAGATAGATCTTGTAATAATGCTGCTATACTACTTGACACATCCTGTAATAGATTGTCATGGGTATTGGCCTGGTTAGCGTGCGTATCATACCCTGGCTGATATAGACGGTATACAGGAGTGCCTAATCCTCCTGAGATCAATTTCGCTGTCAATGCCATCTGATATCCAATATTATTTCCCGGATATTCAATCGTATTGACCCCAGCCTGAGCGGATTCATTTATCACCTCGGAATATTCCATTGAGAGAGTGTCGATCTCACGGATATATGATAACTCTTCCCCACCATAGGTCTCCGGGGCAGGGTCATCTTCTCCGGGAACATAATTACCATTGATAATAGCATACATCGTCTCAGGGTCGAACACCATCATGCCCACATTGGATTGGCTGGTTCTGAATTCCAGAAGGTTTGCACTGTTATACTGAATCGCCAAAGGATGGTCTGGAACGCCATCCGGAAAATCGGGATATTCATTTTCGAAGAGCCTTCCCAACCAACCGGTGGTAAGATGTTCATTTGCATCGGAACCGGTCACCCAAATATCTGATGAGCGAAAGTGTGACAGGTTTCCTTGCTGATACCCCACCCCCTGGATAATTCCGACCTGGCCATTCTGATAGAATGGGTAAATTGGATCCAGGCTATAGTGAAATCCAGTCGTATCATTCACAGATAATGTTTGATCCGAAGGAATTGCAAGTGTGGGTCGAGCTTGATAATAAATGTCATCCTGGATCGGGATCACAGTATTCAAACCATCATTGCCGCCATTTAGCTTTATCAGTATTACAATTCTGTCTGATTCCCATTGGGATGTACGTCCTAATTGCCGTTGTTTGCGCCCAACTGCCATGAGCGGAAGTCTTGTACCGAATGCTGAGATGACCATTGATGTTTTGATAAAATCCCGGCGCTTCATGATAGTTGGATCTCTGGAAGTTTTATCATATACAATAAGAGGTCTTTCATACGGTTCCATTGAGCATCCCCGATAGGAGCATTTATATTCCAATCGTATGGCTCAGCACCATCTAAAAGTATGTCAAGCATTTTAGTTTCAAGTATATCAGAGAGTGGTACTCCAAATAGAACCAAGGCCAGTTTCCTGACAATTTGTTCAGACGCATACCCATCATCATCGCTATTGTACATGGTTTGAGCTATGGATCGGACGTCCACTGTGAAATCGAAGTTGCCAAATGGACTGAATCCGGTTACCAACGCACTGTTAATAAGTTTTCGTACTGGCAGCGTGATGGAATTGATCCAGGATCGATACCCTGTCCATCCATTCACGTCTGGCGGTTCAAGAGGAGTCATCCCTAGAAATTCGATAGACCGCAGAAAAAACCCTTCCGGATACGTAAACTCCTCCATGCCAAATTTCCTGACCAAACCTGGGAGGAGGCTCATTGGGTTTTGAATATTTGCTCCTCTAAAGTTGCTGTCATAAAAATGTTCGGTATTAAATAGAAATTCCAGTGCAGGTCTAAGTTCGTAGTCATTTTCACGTAGTACAAATGCCATCGCTTCCACAACCGGTTCATGAACTACGTCATAAACGAACCATTTATAGATCCGACGACAGATATGTACGGCGCATTCTTCCTGTTCCAGGAGAATATTGATAATGTCATCTCCGGACCATGGACCTGTTTGTCCCAGAACAGTTTTTTCTTCGAAATCATGCCATTCATCCCACCAGAACCCGGTCCCGGTCTGGTTCTCATGGTCATAGTTTGTTTCGACCCCGTTAGTTACATAACCGGTGAACGCGCGTGACGCTTCCACTATATCTAATTGGGTATAATTATCCACACCCAGGGTGAATAATTCCATCAGTTCCCGGGAAAAATTTTCGTTTGGGTTATGTTTTTTACTACGATGGATGTCAAGCCAGATCATCATAGCTGGACCAAATGTTACCCGGCGAAGCAATTCTTTGAAATTTCCAAGTCCGAATTGTCGAAATATTGCATTCTGTTCATACATTGCTTGAGGATAGAATACCTTTGATTGCGCAGTAGCAAAGAAATTATGCCAGAAAAGAGTCATCTGCTCGGTGATATTCATGGGATTCTGTGTCATGCGTACTATCCACCAATTTGCTATCTGCCACATCCATTCCCTGTATTGTTCCATCACTGCCTGTACCTCGTCATATGTAAGCTGGTCCCAGGCTGGTGGCGGTTCATTCACCCAGTCTCCTGGAGGTTCTGCCGTTTCCGGTTCCTGTAGTAAGGTGTTTAAGGTATTGGAAAGAGAATCACTGCCAGAATTATCAATGTTTGTATAGGTAGGGCCGAACATGGTTCTACCAAGAAGGTGTACAGCGGCTGATTGATCCCAATCCACATCTCTCATGGGCCTCAAAGAAGCAGTTACTGCCAATGGAGGTAGAACTTCTTCAGAAATAGGTGGATGGTAAAATGGAGGTTGTTTTTTTAAGAATTCGCGGTAAAGTTTTGCGACCTGTCGGGTAGGCCATTCAGGATTCAATCTATCTAATTCAGGTCTAGATCTTGTCCCACCCTTTAAAAAATTTCTTCGGGTCAATGGTCTTATCGCCATTTTTAGAATCTAACCATATTATGCTTATTGAGACCAATGATTAAAACAGAGTAAAGTTGATTCGCAACCTGAAATTCCGCACTACTATTCAAACTGTGAACAGCAACAATCAGGTACAACTGTGGCTTCAGAGAATGTTTGATTCTCCATATCCATTTTAAAATTGATACAAGCTCCCAATTCTGCTGTCACACCGATTATTGCAAGATCGGCTATATCATCTACTTCCACTGTTTTGAAGAGATAACCTTCATCTGAACTTTCCGCGCAATCATTACAAATATTTTCATTCTTATCAACACAGGATAAAAAGCATATTATGACCATTGGGAAAATTCTGTGCAATGATTTTTTCATAATCCCCTTTTTCTACATATAAATATTATCCTTTTCATTCAATGTTATTTTCCCGGTTTTCGAGTACGTTCATATTGTTCCATGCGTGAAATAAAATCCTCCTCGTTCTTAGCTTGAAGTAGAGGACTGATCTCAATATTCTTTTCAACGGTGATAGATGGTTCTGGACCGTAATCGTGTCCGGGATATATCCTGGTCTGTGGTGGCAGGGGAATGATCTTATTATATACCGAATCATATAGGTCATTGATATTACTACGAGTACTAATAGTTCGTCCTGTCCGACCGACAAATAATGTATCCCCGGTAAAGATCACATTTTCAAGGGTGTAGCAGACCGAATCAAAATAATGCCCTGGTGTATGGATCGCACGCAGCTTTAGTCTTCCTACGGAAAATCTTGAGTCATTCTCAATAGGTTTGAATCCATCTACATCTAATATAGCTTGAGATTCTGGATGCCCAACTATAACAATATTGGCAAATGCCTGGGTATAATCATCAAGAAAAGCAATATGATCTCCGTGTGTGTGAGTTATTAGCAGTGCGACCGGTTCTGATCTGATAAATGGTTTGAGCCGGTCCAGCTTTATGGCCGCATCCACTATAATATGAATTCCTGTTTGCATGCAGGTGATGATATAGGCAAGATTTTTATCATATCCTCCGATAAAAGAACGAACAGCGAAATCAGTTGATGGCTTCATGAATTTCTCGAACAATGTAATGAAAATATTCTTTAATTTGCGATATATGAATAAGGGAACCCAAGTTATTCTTATTAACTACGAATGAACTTTAATAATGAACAATTACCATGGTATTTAATTATAGGTGGTGCGTTAGTATTAGTAATTCGTTTGATCTGGAAAATATTGATATCATATATGACCGCTTTGGATTGGTTAGCTCTCATCGCCATTATAATTGGCACCGGTCTTTTAGTAATGGGGAATAGTGAGGGAAAACCTGATGATTCAGCTTAGTGCATACCCCATTTTTAATTAATCCTTTTTAAATAAAATAACAAAATGAATAATAAATTATTGATTGCGTTCTTTTATTTATTGATCATTAGTTGTGATAACAAAGATGCTATCAAACCAGTGACCGATCTTAAGGATGGAAGTGATTCATCTAGTTATGCATTGGGTGCTGACCTGGGTGAAAATTTGAAAAAACAATATGTAGAACTGGACTATGATGCATTTCTTACAGGTTTGAGATTCGGTTATGATAAGGGTAATGTGCCGTTACTAACAAAGGAAGAGCGCAAAGATGCGTTTCAGAAGCTGCAAGCATCTATACGCAATAAGCAGCAGGAACAATCCAAAGGGAACCTTAAGCTTGCGGAAGAGTTTCTTGAAAAGAATAAGACCAGTGACCCTGACATCAAAGAAACACCTACAGGTCTGCAATACAGAGTGATAAGGGAAGGTTCGGGTGGATCTCCTACATCTATGGACCAGGTCCAAGTACATTATGAAGGGCGTTTATTGGATGATACCATTTTTGACAGTTCTTACGAGAAAGATGAACCGGCTGTATTTAGGTTAAATAGGGTCATAAAGGGGTGGACGGAAGGGCTTCAGCTTATGACAGCTGGTGCAGAATTTGAATTTTTTATCCATCCTAAACTTGGTTATGGCCAAAGAGGGAACCAGAACGTTCCACCAAATAGTGCCCTGATCTTCAAAGTAGAACTACTGAAGATATTCGAAAAAAATATGAAATAAGTTATAGTACCCCGGACAGGACTCGAACCTGTAACCCTCGCCTTAGAAGGGCGATGCTCTATCCAGTTGAGCTACCGGGGCAATTAAGATACTGGAAATTAGTTTTGGTTTAAGGTATGAAATTGCTAAAAAGGGTCTAAAACACCCCTATTTTTCTCGTCGAGAGCTCGACGAGAAAATTCTTGACATCTACAGTAGAGAATGTGTACAATTCCCGTCGAGAGGTTTAGGGAAAACTCTCTAACCAATACCAAAGAACAAATCACACTAGGATAATGGAGGAATTTTATGGCAGAAGTTGTAAAGAATACTGGAGTAACCAAGGAAAAGGGTTATTTGTATTATTTAGATAAGCAGGGTGATGTTTCACGATCTCAGATGGCACGCGCCGGAAAAGGTGGCGGAAATGCAGAAAAAGTATCGACCGCAGGCGTGACTCGGGAATCTGGTTATCTTTATTTCATTGATAAAAATGGTGATGTGGCTCGGGCTCCAATGGCTCGGGGTCGTAAATAATCAGTTTTAGACCAAAGAAAAAGGCCCTCTATTGAGGGCCTTTTTTTTCTTTAATAATTAGACAAATGTCTTAAATTACCTCGGTGTAATATTTATTACCTAGTAAGGTATGATTAGAATATGACAAATATATCAATAAGAATGTGGTCTGCCTGGCTTGTGGCCGCGGCTATTCTCCTTTCGTCAGCGGGGATAATGGCTTTTGATGGTGATTCCCAGCTTTTCGGTAAAAAAGAAGATGAAAAAAATGTACCATTGAAAAAAGCCGAAAAGAAAATGGCGAAAAAAGCAGCTAATATTCAAAAACCACCGAAGCCGGGCCTTCCAAAACGGAAAAACATTGAATCGGTCATTCCAGTGAAAAGATTACCTAATGGCTGGGTCTTCCGTGATGAGCTTCTAGCTCCATGGTCCACAACTCTTCCTGCTGTTTTAACCATTGTCCCGGATACTTCGGTCGAAGTGATCTATTCTGATGAATCTCGTACAACAAAGGACAATATTGTTCTTCCGATCAAGAGAGCAACAGTTGAATTCCATTATATAACGCGTTTGACCACTGAGCAGATAACACTAGGGTTTGTAAATGTCGATTATGTATATAGTACCACCAATAATAGTGATTCGCACTACATACTTGAGAATGTTGTAAAAAAAATAAAGCTGAAAGATACTGGGTTTCCGCAATTAACAGCTGAAGATGTTATAAAGCATAAAGTATTAATGGAATATGGAACGCCAAAAGAATTTGATGGTGTTTGGCATATTTATACAGATGGTAATTCTAAATTCAGAGTTCGAAAACTTGATGAACGGAATGTAAAAGTCGAAGTTGATGGTTATAAGGTTGCAGAGTTACTGAATAAGGCCATTGAGGATGTGTATTCTCAACAGGGTATAGAGTATAAAAAGCGGCTCATGATGGATGGAATCGATCTGTAACAGGTATTTTTTCAAAATCATTTATAATAAAAACAGGTCTTTAATAGGCCTTTTTTTATGCCTCCTATTTTTGCTATCCAACATATTTGGACAAGAAACCGATTCTTATAAGAACCCTGTCATTTCAGCAATTGACATTCAAGGATTACAGAATACTAAAAGATATATCATAGAAAGAGAGATACAACATCCATTAAATATTCCTATCGATAGTAGCTTAGTTGAAAAAGATCGAAATCGGCTGGAAAATTTGGGTATCTTTAGTGAGGTGACCTGGAACGAATTACCATTAGAAGATGGGACCTCTATATTGAATTTTCGGGTAATTGAATCCATCAGTCTGCTACCAATATTTTCACCTGTTTACAATGAAGAAATGGGCTGGTTTTTAATTCTGGGTACTAGATTAAACAATTTTCGGGGTCGGAATGAGAAATTATTATTAAGGGGAAGAATTGGAAATGTCAGTGCCTATGATGTGATTTTTAAGAATCCCTGGTTCTTTGGGGACCATGTATCCATCGCTTTTAATTTTAGTAAGCAAATATTCGAACATTATTTTTTACCCTATCGGCAAGCTACGCGGGAGTTTAAAATTAATATTGGGAGATATTTTGGATATGAGAAACAACTGATTGCTGGTATTGAACTGAAAAAAAAAGAATATTTTGGACAGGACACGACCAGTTTCTATTATTTGTCACCTGATTTAATTGCAGTTTATGATACAAGGGATATTTATAATGATCCAAGCAAAGGTATGTATATATTCTACTATGGGAAGTATTTTCGGCATTTAAATCAGATAGAACCGGAATCAACGATTGCTTGGACTCAATCATACAGTGCATACTATTCGCCGATAAAAGGAAAACGAAAGACTACCCTGGGTTTCAATCTGAATATTTCATCTATAACAGGGTTCCGAAATGAATATTGGCTTGGTTCTTTAGGTGGAGTTAATTCTGTACGGGGCTGGCGAATACCATCACGCGAAATATATAGTGACCAATCCCAATCATATCGATTTGGTTATTTAAGAGCTATATCATCCTTAGAAATTCGCCAGACCATAATTCCAAAATATGCATTCCAATCACCATCGTATTTTGGGCCAATAAGATCTGAATTAGGACTGCAGACAACATTATTCATTGATCTAGGTATAGCTGTGAATAATTGGGAAGATCTTAGTGACAGTGCTCCAATGATAGGAACTGGAATAGGAATTAGGATTCCGGTAGCTATTTCAGGGAATGTCCGTTTAGACTATGGCTGGTCATTTTATAATGGGGAATATATAGAGAGAGTTCTTCTATTTGGTATAGGTCAGAAGTTTTGAATCAAAATGACACAGGATCAAATTATCATGTGATGATGTGGATTTAATTACACAATTTTTCAAGTGGAACTGTTTAATAGGTTCACACCTTCATGATGGAGAAGTTTTTTCTTTAGATCAGGTCCACCCCCGTATCCACCTAATTCACCAGATGATGTTATAACTCGATGGCAGGGAATGATAATAGGTATTGGATTTTTCGCATTGGCGTTGCCAACTGCACGAGCAGCTTTTGGGCTCTTAGTTTGAACAGCAATATCCTGGTAAGAAGCAGTATGCCCAAATGGTATTTTACTGACTTCGCACAGGACTTTATTGAAATATGATGGTAGCATCAGATTGAATGGTACCATGAATGCCCTTCTCTCTCCCGAAAAATACTGATTCAGCTCATCAAGAGCCTGTCGTAAGATATTTGATCGGTTTTTTATCGGGGTTATCGATATAGTTTGATAGTTTATCGAATTAGGAAGAAATATCCGATAGATCTCTTTTTCGCTGGCCTGTACTCCAAACTTTCCTAAAGGTGAATCGAGTGTGGCAAATTGAATCATTACGACAGATTATTTTAATTTGATATACTGTCGGATGATTTATTAACAGCAGAATAAACTCATTGCTCAGGGTGCATCCTAACTAAAATGGAACTGGCAACAAATACACTTGAATAGGTTCCTACAAGTACACCAATTATCATAGCAAAAGAAAAATGATGAATCACTTCACCGCCGTAAAGATAAAGAGTAAACACCACAAAGAGAGTAGTGATGGAAGTAATAATGGTCCGGCTCAAAGATTCATTTATACTTTGATTCACAACTTGAGACAATGTAACCCGTTTCATACTTTTTACGTTTTCTCGAATCCGGTCAAAAATGACTATGGTATCATTTAAAGAATATCCTACGATCGTCAGGAATGCAGCAATCACAGCTAATGAAACTTCATATCCAAGAATTGAAAATACTCCTAAAGTTATGGCCACATCATGGGCTAAAGCAGCAATGGCCCCGATTGCATATTTGAATTCAAACCGTATCGATATATAGATTAGAATAAGAGCTAACGCAGAAAATATTGCCATTACTGCTTTACCACTAAGCTCAGCACCTATCTTTGGGCCAACCTTTTCAATAGATAGGATAAAATCATTCTCATTTTTAGGAACCAGATCAGGGAATATATTTTTCATTTTCGCTACAAATTTATTTGAGAATTGTTCTGGTTCATTTTCTAATGTTGGTAGCCGAACTGCGACGTTCGATTCATCACCAAAGTGTTTGATCTCAGCCTGACTGAAATCAAAGTTCTGGCCGTCTATTGAGATATTGCCCAGAGCAGTTCGGACCTCATTAATATCTACAGGTTCGGTGTAGTTCACTGCCACCATGGAGCCGCCCTTAAAATCAATGCTTAGATTTGGTCCCCTATTAATGATAAGTGAAATGATTCCAACCAGAATGAAGGTACTGGAAAGAAATCCTGCAATCCTAGATTTGCTCATAAAATCAATTTTGGTATCTTTAATTATTCGCATTTTATATGCTCAAACTAGTAAGGTTTTTTCGGGATGTAATGGTGTTGAAAATGGTTCGTGTCACAAATACAGCTGTAAACATACTAATTAAAATGCCCCAGAATAGCACAGTAGCGAATCCTTTAATAGGGCCAGTACCAAACTGATATAATACCAAGGCGGCGATCACTGTTGTAACATTAGCATCAATAATTGTGGTTAATGCCCGATTATAACCGGAATCTATTGCAGCTTTGGTGGTTTTACCTTTTCGCAGTTCTTCACGTATGCGCTCAAAAATAATAACATTGGAATCAATAGACATACCTACTGTCAGTATCAGGCCAGCAATTCCAGGAAGGGTGAGTGTCGCTTCCAGGGAAGCTAGGACGGCCAATACCAGAAAGATATTCCAGATTAAAGCAAAATCAGCAATGGATCCTGAGATCTTATAATAAACCACCATGAATATCAGCACAATTGTCAATCCGATCAATACAGATTGTGTTCCCTGGGCAATGGAATCTGCACCTAAACTAGGTCCTACGATTCGCTCTTCGATAATATTAACTGGTGCGGGAAGTGCCCCCGCTCGAAGGATAATAGCAATATCTTTTGCTTCATTAATATTAGCAAATCCTTCAATCTGAGTTCGACCACTAGGTATTTTCTCTCGAATGGATGGGGCCATATGGACCTTACCATCCAAAACAATGGAGATTCGTTCTCCAATATTTGCACCAGTGACCCGGGCCCAGGTTCGAGAACCATCACTATTCATATTAAGTGAAACGACCGGTTGTCCCGCGCTCCCGCCCCCAAGCGTTCCTAGGCTTGCCTTTGCTTCGTCTACCACTCCACCGGTAAGCTCGGGCGTACGCTCCAGATAATATAGTCGGTAAATTTTTTCCTGAGATGGTGATCCCGGAACAGGTTTAGCTTCATGGCTGAACAGGAATTGCCCCATTGAAGATTTAAGCATAGACTGGACTTCATTTCTTGCCAATAGTTTTTTCAGTGCATAGACATTTTTCTCACTTACACCCATGTCGCCGGGCAAAGGTTCTATCAATGAGCGAAAAGGTGCATCGGCGAATATCTCACTTCCGGTGGACCTGCCAGAATCATCTTGAATTGTTTCTGTATCGCCGAAGATCTCATCGACTGTTATACTTGCATCATCATCTTCATCATCCACCGTCTCAGTTTCCACTTTACTTTTTTCCTTTTGAAGAGATTTAGTCAGTTCAACCAATTCTTCTTCAGTTGTAGACTCTTTAAGTAGATCATCTATCTGTATCAGCATCTCATTGGTCACAGCCGAGTTCTTAACAAGATAAAATTCAAGTAAAGCGGTACTTTGAAGAAGTGAACGTGCTCTTTCAGAATCTTGGATTCCTGCTAACTCTACAAGAATTCGATGTTGACCCTGCTTTTGAATGGTAGGTTCGGAAACACCAAATTGGTCAACACGATTTTGTAATATTTCCAGGACGCGGTTAATAGCATCATTAGCTTCTTCTTCCAATTCGCTCAGTATCTCGTCTAGGCTTGAACCATATTCATGATAATATCGTGCTGGTTTTAATTTGCTGGACTCTATCTCCTGTCGAAAGACGGTAAAAAATTCTGTGTCTAGAAAATTAGATTTTTCAACAGTTCTGTTTAAAACAGCATCAAATCGATCATCGCGGTTGGTTGCCAGATTTTTCATCAAAGTCGGAATATCTGCTTCCAATACAATATACATACCACCTTTTAGATCCAAGCCTTGTCGAATGATCTTTGATTCAATAGTTTTTAAATCACCCGACTCTCGCAGTTCTTCTTTTTTTTCATCGGACATATTTTGGTATTGCCATGATGGCCAGAGGGTATAAATACCCCAAGCAAGAATTACACCAATAATCAAATATCTAGGTGTCAGGTTTTGTTGCATACGATTATTTAATTCAATATATCAAACTATTCAAAAAAAGCCCGGGAATTTACCCGAGACCTTTAGCTCGGGCAACCATCCATAATTAATATTATACAACTTTTAGTTTTTTCCCGACCTTGTGAAAAACAGCAATTGCCTTGTCGAGTTGATCACGTTCCATACCAGCAGAGATCTGGACTCGAATTCTGGCTTGACCTTTGGGAACAACTGGGTAATAAAAACCAATGACATAAACTCCTTCCTTCAACATTTCTAAGGCCATGCTTTGTGCCAATGCTGCATCGAATAGCATGATCGGTACAATGGGATGAACACCATGAAGAATATTAAAGCCCGATTCATCCATTTTTCTCCTGAAATAAAGCGTGTTCTTCTCCAGTTTGTCTCGCAGTTCTGTTGTAGCTGAGAGCATTTCGAATACTTTGATTCCTGCTGCAACAATAGATGGCGCTACAGTATTAGAAAATAAATAAGGTCGAGATCGTTGCCGTAATAAATCGATTATCTCCTTTCTTCCGGTTGTAAATCCACCCGATGCACCGCCCAGAGCCTTACCTAATGTTGACGTATAAACATCAATTTTATCCATGACACCACAATACTCTGCTGACCCGCGCCCGGTTTTTCCTATAAATCCTGTCGCATGAGAGTCATCAACCATTATCATAGCTTCATATTTTTCCGCGAGGAGAGTGATCTTATATAGTTTGGCAATAGTACCATCCATGGAAAAAACACCATCAGTAGCAATAAGTCGATGTCTTGCATCCTTGGTTTTTTTCAGTTGGTTTTCGAGATCAGCCATATCACTATTCATATACTGATAACGTTGTGCTTTACACAGCCGAATTCCATCAATAATGGATGCGTGATTCAGGGTGTCGCTGATTATAGCATCGTCCGGACCAAGCAATGTTTCAAAAAGACCACCATTCGCGTCAAAACAAGAAGTATATAGGATTGTATCATCCGTCCTAAAAAATTCTGATATTTTCTGCTCTAAATTTTTATGAAGGTCTTGCGTACCGCATATGAAGCGTACCGATGACATCCCAAATCCGTGGTCATCCAGTGCTGTCTTCGCTGTATCTATGATCTCTGGATGGTTGGATAGACCAAGGTAATTGTTGGCACAAAAATTCAAGACCTTCCCACCTTCGATCGTATCAATGATCACTCCTTGTGGTGTAGTGATTGTACGTTCATCTTTATAAAGGCCTTCAGCCTTGATTTGATTTAGTGTGTGTTTAAAAAATGATTCAGGAAAAGTCATTATTCTTTAACTTAGGTAAAACCTGGAGTAACTATTATAATATATTTATGTATTCAATCCATTCGTATTTAAATCTTTACCACTCCAAAACAATCTTCCCGCATTCTCCAGATTCCAATGTATCAAATGCATCCTGAAAATCATCAATTGGAAATCTATGTGTTAATACACTAGAGATATCCAGTCCACTACGCAGCATTTGTGTGAATTTATACCATGTTTCAAACATTTCTCGACCATAGATGCCTTTTATTTGTAAGCCTTTGAAGATTATATCATTCCAATTGATGTGTGTTGATTCCGGGAGTAAACCAAGCAATGCAATACGTCCACCATGGTACATGTTTTCCAGCATATCACGGAATGCATCAGGACTGCCTGACATTTCCAGCCCCACATCAAATCCGTTTGACATGTTCAAGTCATCAAATACATTGGTAATCTTTTCTTTCGATACATTTATTGCTTTTACTGCTCCAATCTTTCTTGCAAGGTTAAGTCTATATTCATTGATATCAGTTATGACGACATGCCTTGCACCAACAAAATTGCAGATGGCAACTGCCATGATTCCAATAGGTCCTGCTCCAGTAATAAGCACATCTTCTGCCACCATTTCAAAAAATAGTGCTGCGTGGGTTGCGTTTCCAAGTGGATCAAAAAAGGCCGCAATTTCCGATGGAATGTCATCATGAATAGGCCACACATTTTTTTCCGGTAAAATGAGATATTCTGCAAATGCTCCATCGCGATGGATTCCGATTCCAATGGTACGGTGACATAAATGTTGTTTTCCGGCTCGGCAATTCCGACAGTATCCACAGGTAATATGTCCTTCCCCGGAAACTCGGTCTCCTGGCTTATAATGGGTCACACCAGGACCAGTTACTTCAACAATCCCACAAAATTCATGACCAATGATCAATGGAAGTTCCAGATTGCGTTGAGCCCACTCATCCCAACCGTAGATATGAAAGTCTGTTCCGCAGATAGCCGTATGGGTAATTTTGATTAATACGTCGTTTGTACCGACATTTGGTTCAGGTACGTCTTCCAACCATATGCCTCGTTTGGGGAATTTCTTTACTAGGGCTTTCATAAAAATATGTGCGAAGAAGGGTGTAAATTACAGATGAGATCTTTGTGCTCCAATTTTCAATAAAATTGGATTTTCACAGCATGTTATTGGTTCTTAATGTTTAATTTTATTTTGTAATAACAACTAAATTTTCAAATTATATTTTATCTAATTTATTCATGGGTAAGATTCTACCATTCATTAATCAGAAAGGTGGTGTTGGTAAGACCACTTCAGCGGTAAATGTTGCCCTGAGCCTTGCAGTGTCGGAAATAAAAACGCTTATAGTTGACCTGGATCCTCAATCAAATGCGACGACAGGTTTATCTGATTTGATTGAGAAACCATCTAAACATATTTATGATGTATTGATCAGAGGAACTGACATTAAAGATGCCATTAGCAAAACACAATTTCCGCATCTGGATATTATTCCTTCCACCTATGATCTCGTAGGTGCAGAGATAGAATTAGTTAGCATAATGGCGAGGGAATATCAGCTTAAAATTGCATTAAAAAAAATACTCCGGCGGTATGATATCATTATTCTTGATTGTCCACCCTCTTTGGGTCTCCTGACCATTAACGCTCTCACATCTGCTCATGCAATCATTATTCCTATACAGTGTGAATATTATGCACTAGAAGGTCTCAGCCAGTTGCTGAACACTATCCGCCTTGTTCAGAAACACTTGAATCGCAACTTAGAAATTGCCGGTGTGTTGATGACCATGTATGACAGCCGTTTGAATCTTTCAAAACAAGTAGTGGAAGAAGTAAAAGGATATTTTAAGGACAAATTGTTTAAAACATTGATCTATCGTAATGTTCGCCTAAGTGAGGCACCAAGTTTTGGAAAGCCGGCCTTACTTTATGATGCGAGTTCAAATGGCGCAAAAAATTATTTGAGTTTAACAGAGGAGATCCTCCAACGTGTCAGATAAACGATTAGGACGTGGAATAGAGTCGTTGATCAGTCCGGAACCGGCATCGAAATCTTCAAAACCAGGCGTCGCAAAAATTTTTCTGAAAAATATAACGCCAAATCCTCATCAACCGCGCCGTTACTTTGATAAACATGCCTTAGATGAACTGGTAGCATCAATAAAGGTTAAAGGTGTTTTAACACCTATAACGGTTCGTGAAACAAAAATAGGGTATGAATTGATTGCTGGTGAACGACGCTGGCGTGCAGCAATAAAAGCTATGTTGAAAAAAATTCCGGCGTATGTTATCGATATAAAAACCGATTCAGAGATGATGGAAGTAGCCCTGATCGAGAATATTCAGCGTGAGGATTTAAATCCTATGGAAGAATCAGAAGCTTATGCTGTGTTGAACAGTAAATACAATCTATCACATGATGCCATTGCAAGGTCAGTTGGGAAAAAGCGTGTTACAGTGTCTAATTCCCTACGATTACTAAAGCTTCCACTGGAAATAAGGAAAAGTATTAGTAAGGGTGAAATTTCCGGTGGTCATGGCAGGGCGATACTACAGGCAAAAACAATTAACCATATGAATAAATTATGGAAGTTGATCCTTAAAAAGAACCTAAGTGTCAGAGCAGCGGAAGCACTAATAAAATCAAAACCAAAAAAGACAAGTGTTTTGAAAGTAATCCATTCAACAGCACCAATCAGAGCAATTGAGAATCAATTAATTGAATTATTAGGCACCAAGGTCAAACTTAAACCTGGTCAAGTAGGTGGGTCGATTGAGATCCTTTATTTTTCTGATGATGACCTAGAACGCATACTGGATTTGCTTCAATCGCTATAAGAAGTAAATAGTGAATCCCGAAAAATATACTGTTATCATTGTGCCTGATGATGAATCTGTTACGAGGTCTTACAATATTTCAAGGAAAATGATTCGTATTCTGTTTACAGTCGGTATACTTTGTATAATGGGGGTAATTATCTTTATTGCCTTTTACATTCCAAAAATCGGTGAGTATGATACTATAAAAGGAAATTATGAAAGCCTAGCAGCAGAACGGTCGAAAGTATTAGAGCTCAGTCAGGATCTTCAGCGCTTAAAGCAAATGGATGGCTTTATTAGAAAATCGCTTGGTGCCGAACTAGATTTTGATGAAAAACCCATTCTTGCAGATTCGCTTATCGGGATGACAATAATTCCAGAAAAAGGAATTTCATATATAGAAAACATTCCTTCAGTAGCTCCTATAAAGGGTTTTGTAAGTCAACGTTCAGGACAAATGTCGCCATTTATCAGAAATACACATCGGGGTATTGATATTGTTGCAAAGGAAGGTGAACCAATTCTATCTGCCGCAGCTGGTGTCGTAATGTTTTCTGGCTGGACCTATGAAATGGGTAACCTTATTATAATCTACCATGGTGATGGTTATTTTACACATTATGGTCACAATCAGAGGAACCTCAAAATACAGTTGAGTGTGGTCAATCGTGGTGAAGTTATTGGTATGGTAGGTAGTACTGGTATATCTTCTGGTCCTCATCTGCATTTTGAGATTTGGAAAGATGAAAAATCTGTAGACCCACTTATCTATTTCCCAGAATACAAATTAACAGATTTAACTTCTAATAATGGTTGAATTCAATTTTCAGAATGTACATACCATGGTTGGACCTGATGCCATCATTCAAGGACCAATAAGATTAAAAGAAGGAATCATTATATATGGCAAGGTCTATGGTGATGTGAGTACGAACGGTCCTATCAGGATCGTCCAAAACGGTTTAGTTCAGGGTGGCGTTCAGGGCAGTGATATTCGAATTGGAGGGACAGTTATAGGAGATGTGACAGCTGATGGTCAGGTCATATTAGGTAAGAACTGTGTTCTCAAAGGTGATATAAGTTATCGGAAACTCTTGATCGAAGATGGTGCCCAATTTGAGGGAAAGTGCGATTTGGTGCAAAATAATGATCAAAAATTTCAAAGCTCTAAAAGTGAATCTGATAGCGGTTAATTATGTCTGACTCTGAGGATGTGTCAAAATTTGATTCTGCAAGCTCATTTACGTATCTTCAAAAAATAGTTCAGAAAGCCGGTCCTGCAGCATCTGCATCCTACACGCTTTTAGCTTCAGTGCTTATTTTGACACTTCTTGGTTGGTATATTGATAGATCAATAGATACAAGTCCTATAGGTTTATTAATTGGTCTAGGTTTTGGACTATTAACCGGATTTTACCATTTGGCAAGGGTAATCTGGTCTGGGGAAAAATGAAATTATTTGGTTATGGTGTTTTAACATCTTTTGGTATCCTTGGATTATGTGCACACTTTTTATCACAATATCAATATGAATTATTCTTTGGGTGGCTTGGGCCTGTTGTGGCCGGCTCAGTCACGATTATTTTTGTTGAACAAGCCTCAAAAAAAGATTTGGGGTCAGTCACTAAAACCTTGGCGATCGGGTTCGCGGTAAAAATGGTTTTCTATGGTATTTATATATTGATCTTGTTCGAATTTTACTCATTTTATCCCATTCCTTTAATTTGTAGCTTAGCAGGATTCTTTGTTGGGCATCATGCACTGGAAGCAGTTATAGTCAATAATTTATCCAAGCCTAAAATCTGATTTTCTGACGTTATCTAAATGAGAATTTTATGAGTATTTCTGACGCTGAGCATGGTTCCGAAAGTGTAATGGAACAAGTGGGGCCCAATATCATTCACCACGTTTCGAATTCTGACATTTCCCATCCTATTATTCACCTTCCTACTATCTCAGGTATTGATTTTTCTGTTACGAAACATGTGTTAATGTTATGGCTGGTCTCATTTTTAGTGGGAGTTGCTGTGATAGTACCCGTAAGAAGATTTTTATCAGGTGATCGGTCCGTTCCGACCGGCTGGATGAATGCACTGGAAATTACTATTCAATTTATACGGGACTCGATCGTTAAACCCAATGTGGGTCCCAAATGGGTCATGACATGGACACCACTGGTTCTGACGTTCTTCTTTTTTATTTTATTCGCGAATGGTATTGGAATGATACCGATCTTTGATGTTTTAGGTGCATTTAACCGTTTTATCCTGAATGTCCCTGCTTCTGATTCCCATAATTTTATCAATGGAATACTCCATGGTGGTGTTACCGCCACCGGTAATTTCAATGTAACAGCAGGGTTAGCAACAATCACATTTTTTTCAATTATAATAGCTGGCACAATGGCTCACGGATTCATCAATCACTGGAAAAATTTGGCTCCTCCGGGTTTACCTTGGCCCGTTTACATCATTTTGATCCCAATTGAGGTCATGGGGTTATTTGTAAAACCTTTCGCACTTACAATGCGTCTGGCTGCAAATATGACCGGTGGTCATATTGCGCTACTTGCACTTTTATCTCTCATGCCCATTTTTGGCGAAATGTTTCATAGCACAGTTGCAGGATTTGGTGTGGCATTTGTCTCTGTTCCTATCGCTGTTGCTATTTCGGCACTTGAAATCATTGTCGTTCTGGTTCAGGCATATGTATTCACTTTACTAACAGCTGTGTTTGTTGGAATGGCGATCAATGTTCATCATTAAAAAAAGGATATAAACAATGGAATCAGCAACTGTATTTGTACCAGTAGGATTAGGTCTGACGGTAATTGGGGCTGGATTAGGGATAGGTCGTTTCGCGGCGTCTGCAGCGGAGAGTATTGCCCGACAGCCAGAGGCCGCTGACAAGATCACTGGTGCTGTGAACTTGCCCCTCTTTCTTCTTGAAGGTGTTGCAATCCTTGCAGAAGTGTTCATTTTCTTACAACTTATTCTGCCGCCACCTAGCTAAGAAATCATGGATCAATTCTGGGTTATTCCCGGAAGCGAAGACCTGCATGAGTCCACAGAGACTCAGGAAGGGTCAGGTGCTCCAAACCCTTTAGTTCGATTAGATCCGGGTCTGTTCATTTGGACGATCCTTACGTTTCTGATTCTTTTCTTTGTGTTGTCAAAGTACGCGTGGAGACCATTGCTCGCAGCATTAGAATCCCGGGAGAAGACTATCAGATCTTCTTTGGAAGACGCTGAAAAGGCCAAGCAGGAATTAGAACGTCTCAATGCTGAAACTGAAACCATCATCTCTGAAGCCAGGTCTGAAGCCCAATCTATTCGTTTAGAAGCAAAATCTGCCGGTGAAAAGGTCAAAGCAGACATCATCGCCCAAGCTGGAAAAGATGCAAAAAAACTTCTAGATGAAAATGAAAAACAGATCCAGGTTGAAAAAGATAGAGCAATCAATGAGATTCGTCAGGAAGTTGTAGGCCTGACCTTAACCGTAGCTGAAAGAGTCATCAGGAAGAATCTGTCCAAAGAAGATAACCAAAAACTCATTGAAGGCTCATTAAAGACCCTGAAAGGTTATGATGCATAGACATACTACAAAGCATCTTACCGAAGCACTCTACTCGGTATCAGAATCGAACAATGTTTTGGATGCTGTGCATAGCGCTCTAAAAACCTTGAATAAACTGGTACGGGAAAATAATCAATTTCGTGCTTTCATTCAGTCAAAGAGGATAACAGGTGCAGATAAAGCAAAGATCTTAAACACTGTTTTGGGTGAATTTGGTCAGCCACTGGTCGCTGAATTGGTTTCTCATTTGGAAGGGAGGCAAGCATCACAGCAATTGCAAGATGTTACAAATCTTTTCGATCACAGGTATAAAGTAGGAAAAAATATTGTGTCTGTAGAAGGAACGGTCGCCAGTGAATTGGATGAATCTGAAATTGCGTCCTTAAAATCTTCGTTGAACTCTGCTCTTGGGAAGAACATAGATTTATCTCTTAAGGTTGATGAATCCTTGGTTGGGGGAATAAGACTTAGGATCGAAAATACATTCTTGGATGCAACTATACAGAATCAATTAAACAGACTCAAGCAGGAGTTGCTGCAACCATAAAATAATAGGATATCATGGAAATACATACTGATCAATTAACCCAGTTACTTCGCGAACAGATAGAAAAATTCGATGGTTCAGTTGATGTGTCAGAGGTCGGGGAAGTTATTGCAGTAGGTGACGGTGTTGCCCGTGTCTCTGGTTTGGAAAATGTTATGAGTTCAGAACTTGTTGAATTGCCAAACGGGGTTTTTGGGATGGCTTTGAACCTGGAAGAAGACAATGTTGGTTTGGTTCTTTTCGGCGAAAGTTCTCTTGTAAAGGAAGGTGACCTTGCCAAACGGACAGAACGAATTGTAGAAATTCCTGTTGGGGAAGCAATGCTAGGCCGAATTGTAAACCCATTGGGACAGCCCGTAGATGGTAAAGGAGAGATTAAAACAGATCAATCACTCCCTGTAGAGCGGAAAGCACTGGGTGTACTTCAGCGGCAACCTGTAAAAGAACCATTGCAAACAGGTCTTAAATCAATCGATTCAATGACCCCAATAGGACGCGGACAACGTGAATTGATCATTGGTGATCGCCAGACAGGTAAAACAGCTATTGCAATAGATACGATGATCAATCAGCAATACACCCATAAAACGGATAAACCTGTATACTGTATCTATGTTGCTATAGGACAAAAAGCATCCACGGTTACACAGGTTGTAGCCGAGTTAGAAAAAACCGGTGCAATGGAATACACAACGGTTGTTACAGCTAATGCATCTGATCCAGCACCGATGCAATACATTGCTCCTTATTCAGGAGCGTCCATAGGTGAGTATTTTAGGGATAACGGGAAACATGCACTGATAATCTATGATGATCTAACGAAGCAGGCTCAGGCTTATCGCCAGATGTCGCTATTACTACGTCGTCCACCGGGAAGAGAAGCATATCCCGGAGACGTATTTTATTTGCATTCTCGTTTATTAGAGCGTGCCAGTAAACTGTCCGATGATCTTGGTGCAGGCTCGCTCACAGCATTGCCGATCATTGAGACCCAGGAAGGTGATGTTTCGGCCTACATTCCCACAAATGTCATTTCTATTACAGATGGACAAATCTTTTTGGAGACAAATCTTTTCAATGCAGGTATTCGGCCCGCTGTAGATGTTGGTATATCCGTTTCTCGAGTCGGTGGGAATGCCCAGATCAAGGCCATGAAAAGCATTGCTGGGATGTTACGTCTTGATCTGGCCCAGTTCCGTGAACTTGAAGCCTTTTCAAAATTTGGTTCTGATCTGGATAAAGCAACTCTGGCGCAATTAGCTCGTGGAAGGGCAATGGTCGAAGTACTGAAACAAAATCAGTATGTTCCAATGTCTGTGGAAAATCAGGTGGCCATTATTTTCGCAGGCTCCGAAGGATTTTTAGATGATATACCTGTGGAAAAGGTTGGTGAATTCGAAACTGGTTTACTTGAATATTTAGAATCCAACTATGTTACAGTGTTGGACTCAATCCGACAAACCGGTGAATTAAGTGAAGAGAAAAGGGATGAACTCAAAAAAGCAACTGACGAATTCAAGAAAGGATTTGTATCCTAAGTGGCAAACCTGAAAGATATCCGAGACCGAATTAAATCGGTTAAATCAATTCAGCAGGTTACCAGTGCTATGAGAATGGTCGCTGCAGCAAAATTACGTCGTGCCCAGGAGCGAATGGAGCAAGCCCGCCCTTACGAACAACGATTGCAGGAGGTTATAAATAATTTATTACCTGATGTAAACCAAGATATGCTTGACCTACTCCAGGTCCGGGAAGTAAAACGTGTCGGATATTTAATTGTGACATCAGACCGGGGACTCGCAGGCGCATTTAACACCAACGTCATTAAAAAGGTGGAATCTGAGATTGAAGAGATTGGTAAGAAAAACACTGATCTTTTTTGCATTGGCAGGAAAGGAAGAGACCATTTTAAAAAAAGAGATTACTCTGTAGTTCTTGAGTATGTGGAATTTTGGAATGAGTTAGATTTTCCCCATGCCGTAACATTTGGAGAAAGTATTATCAGCCATTTTCTTTCGGGCCAAGTAGATGAAATTAGGGTTGTGTACAATTGGTTCAAGAATCTGGGCATGCAGGAACTGAGGGTTGAGAAATTACTTCCCCTTTATTACGAGGGTGACAAAAATCACTTTGGGGACCATATCTATGAGCCAAGTAAAAAAGAAATTGTAGAGTCACTCATTCCTCGGCACCTGAATGTAGAAATGTGGAAATATTTACTGGAGTCATTTGCTTCAGAAATGGCAGCACGGATGGTTGCCATGGAAAATGCAACTGAAAATGCAGGTGAGATGATACAATCTCTGCAATTGCAATTTAATAAGGCACGTCAGGCATCGATAACCACTGAAATGCTTGAAATTGTCGGTGGTGCAGAGGCATTGGCAAAATAGTCTGGAAGAAGGGATCTTATGGCAGCAGAAGGAAGAATTTCACAAATAAAAAGTGTGGTCATTGATGTTTTATTTGAAGATGGCCACCTTCCTGAAATTATGAATGCCTTGGAGCTTACCCGGGATGATGGTAGTAAAATCGTACTGGAAGTTGCTCAACACTTGGGAGAGTCCACTATACGTGCGGTGGCTATGGACTCGACAGATGGACTTCAACGTGGACACAAGGTTGTTGATACGGGTAGACCAATATCGGTTCCCGTTGGAAAAAATACTTTAGGACGAATGTTTGACGTTTTGGGAGAGCCCATTGATAACAAGCCAGCTCCGGAAGTGGAAAAACGTTTGCCCATTCATCGAGAACCACCAAAACAGGAGGATCTCACTACTTCTGCTGAGATGCTTGTTACTGGACTTAAGGTTGTGGACCTGATGGAGCCTTATACCAAGGGCGGTAAAACGGGATTGTTTGGCGGTGCTGGTGTAGGCAAGACGGTTCTGATCCAGGAATTGATCCATAACATTGCTACTGAACATGGTGGTTATTCCGTCTTTGCCGGTGTTGGTGAACGGACCCGAGAAGGGAATGACCTCTACCGAGAAATGACTGAATCTGGTGTTATCAAAAAAACCACCATGGTCTTTGGACAAATGAATGAACCACCAGGGGCAAGACTCCGAGTGGGTCTTTCTGGCCTGACCATGGCAGAATATTTTCGTGATGAAGAAGGTCGCGATGTGCTCTTGTTCATTGATAATATTTTCCGTTTTACTCAGGCTGGTTCGGAAGTGTCGGCACTATTGGGCAGAATGCCCTCAGCTGTGGGCTACCAACCCACATTAGGTACGGAGATGGGAACCTTACAGGAGCGTATTACCTCAACCAAGAAGGGATCTGTAACTTCGGTACAGGCAATTTATGTACCGGCCGATGATCTGACTGACCCAGCACCTGCAACTGCTTTTGCCCATTTGGATGCGACAACTGTGCTGGAGCGGAAAATTGCGGAATTGGGTATTTACCCGGCCATTGATCCTCTTGCTTCAACTTCCCGGATTCTTGACCCTCGGGTGATTGGAGATCGCCATTACCGCGTTGCCAGAAATGTCCAGGAAGTTCTCCAAAAATATAAGGAGTTACAGGACATTATCGCGATTCTTGGTATGGATGAACTTTCCGATGAAGATAAACTTGTGGTCCACCGTGCGCGTAGAATTCAGAAGTTCATGTCACAGCCATTTTCTGTGGCCGAGCAATTTACCGGGACTCCAGGACGTTATGTCAGTCTGGAAGACACTGTTTCTGGGTTTGAAGGTATCCTGAATGGAGAAGTGGACGAATTGCCAGAAAATGCATTTGCTTACGTAGGTAATGTGGATGAAGCAGTTGAGAAACATAAGAAGTCTGCCGCTTGATGAACACCATTCAGCTAGAGATCGTTACCCCGACCCATGTATTAGATGAAGGTCAGGTCAGTTATGTTCGCTGTCCTGGGATTGATGGATCATTTGGTGTTATGGCAAACCACATTGAAGGAATTATTGCCCTTGATGTTGGAGAGGTCAAAGTAAGAAAAGATAGTCAGGACGAATACCTTGCTATCAGTGGCGGGTATGCAGAGATCATGGAAGATAGACTAGAACTTTTGGTTGAGTCGGTTGAAAAATCCAGTGAAATTAATGCAGAAAGAGCAAAAATGTCTATGGAACGTGCCAGAACACGTAAATCAGAACAAGACCCTGAACTAAATGAAGTAAGAATAAAAGCTTCACTTTCACGGGCATTGAACCGGTTACGGGTTTCAAAAAGATAAACCACATTTCCAACTGAATTCAAAAAAACCGCCCGTAATTTCGGAGCGGTTTTTTTATGCCTTTACTGAATTAAATATGTTTAAGCGAACACATACCTGTGGGGAACTCCGAAAATCCAACTTAGGGGAAGCAGTATCCTTAAATGGATGGGTCAATACAGTTAGATTACACGGACAGGTTATCTTTGTGGATCTTCGCGATCGCTATGGAAAAACACAGATCGTATTTGATGCAGATTCCTTTTCAGGCAAATTCGGAGCAGTAAAAAAATTGTCCATGGAAGACGTGCTTTCTATTCAGGGAACCGTTAGAGATCGGGCTAAATCGGCTGCTAATTCGAGACTGGAAACAGGAGAGATAGAAGTACTTATTTCTGATTATACCATTCTTAACGAATCAGCACCTCTTCCCTTTGTATTAAATGACAGGGAAAATGCTGAAGAAACCCTTCGATTGAAATATCGATATCTTGAACTCAGAATGGAGGAACTTCAGCGCAACATTTTGACACGCCATAACACTTATCAGGTAACCCGGAAATTTTTATCTGAACATGAGTTTGTTGAAGTGGAAACACCGGTTCTGATGAAATCCACTCCGGAAGGTGCACGGGATTACTTGGTGCCCAGCAGGATACATAATGGCAAATTCTATGCACTGCCCCAGTCACCCCAGATTTATAAACAGATCCTGATGATTTCAGGATACGATCGCTACTTCCAGATCGTTAAATGTTTTCGGGATGAAGACCTTCGAGCAGATCGTCAACCGGAATTCACCCAGATCGATATTGAAATGTCATTTGTGGATGAAGATGATGTTTTTTTTCATATGGAGGGCCTAATCCGCCATATTTTCAAATCGGTAAGGAATATTGATCTTCCTGATCCTTTTCCCCGTTTGACATATAGGGAAGCTATGGAAACTTATGGGTCTGATAAACCTGACCTTCGTTATGAGATGAAACTGCAGGATGTAAAAGAATTCACAGACTTGTCTGAATTCAACACCTTTAAATCTGCTGAAAAAGTGAAGGGACTCGTGGTTGAAGGTGGTGCAAAATATTCTAGGAAGATCATTGAAGAATTGATTGATCATGTAAAGAAATACAAGGCCAAAGGGCTGGCCTGGATGAAAAGTGAAGATGGGGCGCTTACCAGCGGCATCTCCAAGTTTTTCTCCGGTGAGTTACAGCAGTCTATGTGCGAAAAATTGGGTTTGCATAATGGGGATATTTTATTTATGATTGGTGATAATCCATCTGTTACCCTGAGTGCTCTAGGGCATCTCCGGGTTGAAATAGCCAGGCGAGAAGCTCTGGCCAACACGAATGAATTCAACCCCCTTTGGGTAACAGAATTTCCCATGTTCGATTATGATGAAAAAGCAAAACGGTTCATTGCAATGCACCATCCTTTTACCGCACCGAGGGATGAAGACGTTGAAACATTAGACTCAGATCCGTCCAATGCCTTAAGCCGTGGATATGATTTAACCATGAACGGCTGCGAAATTGCCGGCGGTTCGATTCGAATTCATTCACCAGCATTACAGCGAAAGGTCTTTTCTTTACTTGGACTAAGCCATGGGGAAGCAGTAGAAAAATTTGGATTTTTAGTAGAAGCACTAACGTATGGTGCACCGCCCCATGGCGGTATTGCTTTTGGATTCGACAGATTAGTGATGTTGCTGGCAGGGACTGAAAATATTCGAGATGTGATTGCATTTCCGAAAACCACATCGGCAACATCCATTATGGATGAAAGTCCAAATTCTGTAAGTGAAGCACAGTTGAACGAACTGGGAATTATAATAAAAGAAACTGAAGAATGATTAATATTTAAAGTAGGATTTATTTTATTTGAACAAAATTATTCACTTTAAGGGGAATTATATAAATTCCGTTTGAATCGTTGGATTCGTCATATTTGTGAAGAAAGTAATTTTGTTCTATTTGATTAAAGAGATGAAATCCATGCCTTTTATAAATTAATGTGTTTCTGATGACAGGATAGAAAAAATCGCAATTATTAGAATGCAATTCTTCATTTTATTTTTGATTTTACCAAAACTAAAAATGCGGAGGAGGAAAGCCCAACAGCACTGAAGATCATACACATCACCAGGATCTGGTACCGAACCGCAATCAGTGGTGACACACCGGACAGGATTTGCCCGGTCATCATCCCTGGCAGGGAAACAAGTCCAACTGCAAACAGGGAATTGGTGATGGGGATTAGAGCCGCTCTCAAGGCGATGCCTCGAGCTTTGGAATAATCCACATCCCTATCCATCTCTGCCTTCAGGCGCTCGGCTGCCAGGCTGACGCCATTCATGGAACTGGCGAAAATCATCCCAGCTAGGGGAATCATATAGCGCGGCAAATACCAGGGGCTCAGATTAAGCACTACCTGTGTTACCAGAAATAGGGTAATACCTCCGCCAATCAAGATGGCGATCAAAGCAAACTGATAAAATTTTATCCTGTTTTCCTGGATAGTGCGTAAGGCGATCCAACTGGCGGCAAAAACCATCACTGATAAAACTACAATTGTGATAGATGCACTGTTGGATTCAAAAATATAGGTAAGGAAGTATCCGATCAACAACAATTGGATTAGCATCCGGACAACAGCGTAAATTGTATTCTGCCAGTTCAAGGACCATGCGTGCAGGATGCCGATAACCACTGCGACCGGTATGAAGACCAGCAACAAAGTGGTAAAAGGTATTATAGTTACAGATTCGTTCATGACAGGTTAATTTGCTAGAATTTTATATAATATTACTCTGAAGTGATATGTATTTATTATTATTGCTAACTCCAAGTTCACCAGCACCTAAAGCGGAGCTGCTTTTTGTGCTAAAATGGAGCTCTACGACATGCACAAAAAGATGCGGAGCTTTAGGTGTCTGAGTGGAACTTTTTGTTATAGGTTTTTTCCAACAAATGCACCCATACTCAAACGATCTTCCACAGAAAAACCAAGAGATAGATAGAATGAAGAAACTTCTTCATTAGTGGAGCGTATTTGTAGATTAATTTTAACACAACCAATTTCTGATAGCTCTTTTATTGTGTATTTGACCAGCTTTGATCCAACACCCTTTCTTCGTGACCAAGTCGACACAGCAACGGAATATAGCCAACCCCTATGCCCGTCATAACCAGCCATACACGCACCAATAAGCTCACCGTTTTCTATTACTACAAAGATAAGATCATCAATTTCTAATTTGGACTTAATAACAGATGACGGTTCGTTGTGCGGAGGATCGTTTGGAAAGACCTCTTTCCATAGGTTAATCAGGCTATT
>DCMX01000203.1 GCA_002321855.1 Fidelibacterota bacterium UBA1611
GTTTTTGTCAATTTGATATGATTAATCATGTTTATTAAACGGGTTTTAATATATTTTCCGCTGGTTCTTATAGTGTTTTTAGCGCAGTCTTTCTTTTGGGTCCCCACCTATGATAAGCAGGCAGTAGGAAACCCAGAGCGTCTCAAAAAGTACATCCAAGGTTCCTCCGGAGACGCGGAAATTCTTAACCCTGTTATCAGTGCAGACACAGCTAGCAGTTCAATAAACAGTTTGGTCTTTGATGGTTTGATTGCATTGGATGATAAGCTTGAGTATCGACCGCGCCTGGCGACTTCATGGACTCAGACCGAGGAGGCTTTTCTTGTGGTGGATCCTCGGTATGACCTGAAAAAAAACGAAAGTAGTTTACCAAGCGCTGCAGACTGGATGGATTACATAAAAACATCATTAAAGAAAAACCAACACTGGGCCACAAATATTAAGTCTATTGAGGTGGTTTTAGGTAAAGCGATTCAAGGATCTATTCAAGTACCCATTTTGGGTAATAACGGATTACCCGAAATATCACAAGGACGTCCACGTATGGAACCCGCATTTTATACTCTCCAGTATCCCGACCGAATAAAATTTACTCTCAACCGCATTGATCAGGATTTTTTTAATCCAATCAAAGAATTGATCGGGGAGGAGTATTTCGAGAAATTCCCCTATGATGATTTTATCAGTGCGAAAAAATCAAGTCAGTACGATCGTTTAAAACCCTATTTCTTTGAAATTCTTCCGTTAACCGAACACAATCCGATTCTTGCTTTTGATCTGAGGCGTGGAGTTCGTTTTCATGATGGGCATGAATTTGATTCTGGTGATGTTCTATTTACTTATCAATCTATTATGGACGTGAGAACAGCTTCTCCCCGTCGTTCGGATTATGAACCGGTAAAACTTGCTCTGGCAGAGGGACCGTATAAGATGCGTATTACCTACAAGAGATTATTTTCGCCAGCGATCAATTCCTGGTCCATGGGAATTTTACCTGAACACCTTCTTAACGCAGAAGCCTTAAGAAAAGAGGCGTTCATTAATAAGGCCGATCCAAAAGAATTCACTATTCGAGATAGCCAGTTTAATCGAAATCCAATAGGCACCGGGCCTTTCCGGTTTGTCGAATGGAAATCGGACGAAATTATACGCCTTAAGCGAAACGATGACTATTGGGAAGGACCCCCCGAATACCAAGAATACGTAATGCGTGTAATTCCGGATTCACTTACCCGTGAAATGGAGTTCTATGCTGGTGCTGTTGATAATTATAGTGTTGAACCGCATCAGGTAGCGCGTTTTAAGGAAGAGGGTAAATACCAGAACTTTTCCAGCCTAGGTTATTTTTTTTCTTATATCGGATACAACATAAGAAACCCGCTTTTCAGTTCATCTGAAGTACGGAGGGCGTTGGGGATGGCAATTGATGTGGAGCAGATCATAAAGCACGTACTTTACGGAGAAGGGGAGAGAGTAACGGGACCCTATGCAAAAATGACGGACTGGTACGACCAGGATGTCAAACCCCTCTCTTATGATCCTGATGAAGCACTCAGGATCCTGCGTCGACTCGGTTGGGAAAAGAATGCTGAAGGGTTTCTCGAAAAGGATGGGAAAGTATTTGAATTCAATCTTATCACGAATAATGGCAATTCTATCCGTAAAAATATTCTTACTATCGCCCAAAATGGATGGAGTAGGCTTGGCATTAAGTGCAACACTCAGATATTTGAATGGGCGGTGTTTCTTAAGGATTTTGTGAATACACACAATTTTGACGCGATTATTCTTGGATGGAGTATGGGAATTGATCCGGATTTGTTTCAGATCTGGCACTCTAGTCAGACCGGGAAGCGTCAACTTAACTTTGTTGGCTATAAAAATGCAGAAGTGGACCGGCTTATTGTTCGCATCCGCCAGGAGTACGACAAAGAAAAGCAAATCAATATGACAAGGCGACTCCATCGAATAATTGCGCATGACCAGCCCTATACATTTCTTTATGTTAACAAGGCTACTCAATTGCTAGATAAAAAAATTGTGATCGTAGAGCCTCAGTTGGACGGATCAGAAAAATACGTGAAAATTTATCCCACTCGTGATGGTGATATAAATTATTACTTCAATAAATGGAGAAAACTCGATTTTGCTCCACAGTTTAATCATTCAAATTAAAAACTCTTTTTACTGAAATACTTTCCGCTGTAGGTATATCTCTATAGTGTTTTTGGCGTTACTGGCAACCGCAATGTCAGTCATGCCGTCATCGTTATAGTCACCGCTGGTGATAGCGAGGGGCGTGCCACCATCGACTATGTAGTCACGGGTAGGATAGTGGAATGATTCATTAGAGGTCCTCATTACCAAAGAAAAATTACTGCTTCTAGAGTTAGCGACCGCGATATCAATTTGGTTGTCTGAATTGAAATGGCCCGCCGTAAGGGCAATGGGGCCACCTCCCCCCGAGAAAGTTATTTCTTTTTCAAAAGTTCCGTCACCTCGCGAAAGAAGCATGTACATGTTGTCTCCTTGACCTGAACTGAAAATTAAATCCTGTAGCCCATTACCGTTCATATCTTTTTTGATTAGCGACAAAGGAACTAATCCTTTTGCAATGTTTCTAGGTTTGGAAAACGTTCCATTTTCTTTGCCCATGTAAAGGCGTATAGCACTCGATACAGAACTGCTGGTTGCTAAAGCTATATCGGTATTTCCATCCTTATTAAAATCTCCAGACACCCCAGAAAAGGGTCGAGATCCAGTCGGGTATGTTTCTCCTTTGTTGAAGGTGCCGTCCCCTGATCCCAAGAAGATTTCCATTTTATCAAAGGTGAGGGTTACGGCTACGTCCATTTTTTCATCACGGTTGAAGTCAGCAGGAATAATCGCGAGCGGCACTTTTCCCGTTTTAACGCCC